>JBDRUL010000084.1:0-5803 GCA_039801305.1 Caldifarciminota bacterium
GTTCCCCGAGGCTCGTTTGACCGCCGCACAGCGCAAGCGTTTACCGGACTCCGCGTTCTGCGGTCCGAACCGTTCATTCCCGGCGCATGACCGTCCTCACGTGCTTGCCGGGCTTCGGTTGCTTGGACGCGCCAAACTCAGTCCTGCACAGAAGGCTCGCGTCCGCGCCTGTCTGTTACGCAAGGCTCGTCAGCTCGGCATGAAAACCGGTCAGGACGATGACAAGCAGAGTGCAGTGGTTTTCTGGCTGGTACCGGAGGATTCTTTGCAGTTGCGCGAGTTCGAGTTGCATGAGCTTCCGGCTATCCCCGAGTCGGCGAACGTGGTTATGTCATACGGCGGTACTGTATTACTGGAAGTTCCAGGCGAACGGTTCGCGCAGCTGGACGGTTCCGAGACCGCCTCACATCCACATCCTGGCGCTTCTGAGGAAGCGGTTATTGACGAGCTGGCGGAGTTGCGTCACACGGTTTCGGAGCTGGAGTCTCAGATGCGTGGCTGGATGGATCGGGCGCTGAAGGCAGAGGAGCAGCTGAAGCTGGTGGAGCGCGAAGCGCTGGTTATGCGTGCGGTAGGCGCCGCTATGGCTGCCGGATATCCGGCTGCGGCGGGCAAGACCGCCGATCAGTTATATGAACTGTTCAGTTCAAGGTCTGAGGAGTTCCTCAAGGCGCTCATTGAGGACCTGGCTTCCGAGAACCTCGCGCAGGTAGCCGCCCGGTTGACCGATGTCAAGAACCCGCTGGATGGCATTGACGCCGGTGTCGCCGAGGGGCTACCGAATACGGCGATGCAAGCAGACGGTTCTGAGGAGTCTAAACTCGCTCAGCAACGCTACAGTGCCGTGGACGAGCTGCTTGGCGCATTGAAGTCCGGTAGCTTGAGCGTCGAGGAGAGCGATCCGAATGACGCGGAAGTGTTCCGCGTGTTTTTCAGGTAGACAATGCCTCTAACGAGACTGTAAGAGGAGGTGAAATGCAGGCTCTCTAGCCTGCGATACGAGTATGCCTAACTTTGGTGTACAACCACTACAGGGTCGACGTTGGCCGACACAGGTCAAGATCAGCGGCATCAACGCGCCTGCGGAGCAGTTCATCGTGGACCCGTCGTTGCCTCCGCTGGGTACCGACCCTCGCTATCCCACGCTGGATCAGATCGTGATTCCGCGCGGGCGTATCCTGGCCGTTCGGCCTGATCCGTATAACTACGGAGACTATACCATTCTGACCATGGCTGACGGTGTCAACAACAAACCTGTTGGTTATACTCAGACCAACATCCTCCGTCAGCACCAGCAGACCATCCAGTGGCCTCCTGTGGTAGTCAAGCAGGAGTTCATCGAGTTGCCCTACATTACCACGGTCAACGACCTGTATGGACAGTTGAGAGCTGGCGACCGGGTGACTGCCTACTTCGGTTCGATGACTTCGACCACTCCGAACCCTATGGATAGGGGTCGTATTGTGAAGTGGTTACCGAAGCAGGTGCTGATGCATTCTGGGACTTCCGCCGCAGCGACGCACAATCTCCCTGCTGCGGTCTACCCGGCGTTCCAGCCTCGTGTGCTGGCTGTGTATGACAGCGGCGGTGCGTTGATTGCCGGTTTGACTGCATCCTACACATGGGATGCTGTCGCCAACAACTGGCAGGTGACCTTCTCCGGCGCCGGTGCATCCAACGCGCAGCACGTTCTGTACGAGTTCGGTCAGGATGCCGACCAGATCGTCGGAGAGGTTGTTCGCATCCAGCGCATCGACCAGGCGCATCTCATGCAGGGTTGGCTGGAATGGGTGACCGATAACTTCGCACAGTGGGATTATCCGCCTTTGGCGATTCGCGTGCCCACTTCCGACGTGAGTAACGAGACTCCTTCCACTGTGGTTGCCGGTTCGCAGTACCGTCTGTTGCGGTATCCAGTTGCGTTCTGGAAGCCAATCAAGGTGGAGATTCAGGGCTCGTACGTGACGGAGACCGGTCAGACGGTGAGCAGCGGCGCCGGATGGTTGGAGATGCCTCTCGGTTCCGAGTGGGTGGCCAACTGGTCTATCGGCAAGTATCACAGCATCGATCCGTGGACTGGCATGTTGTACTTCTCGTCCAGCGTGACCGTTACGGCGGTGCGTGTGAGCTATTCTTACGAGACCAGCTATCGCGACGGGCGACTGTGGGCGTCCGGTCAGATCGGTCTGACCGACGGTTCCGGCGGCAGCGGCATCGTGGGTATGCCCCCGCACCTGGACGTTCCCAACGTCGCAGGCGCCATGCGCGTGATTATCTACTAATACGGTGAAGGAGGTGTCCTACGCAGGAGTTTGCCTGCGTGAGCATTATGAGGACATTTGAGCAGATAGTTCAAGAGAGTCATGAGCGATACCTGCAGAAGCTGGCTCAGGAGCTCAAGATCGAGCTTGGAGACCAGTCTGTCAAGCGCTTCCAGAAGCAGGTGGAGCTCATCAAGACACTTCTGGAGCATGGGTATCGCGCGTCGGAGGCGCCTCGCATTACCATCACGGAGGCGTTGCAATCGGCGGACGCTTCGATCCTGTTCCCACGCGCGATTGCGGACACGCTGATGCGCGGACGCGAGCCCATGATGATTGGTCAGACCGTGCTGGCCAAGACCATTCAGGTAGACAACGTGCGCTCCTTCGAGTTCCCCGTCGTGGGCGCTCTGCGGGCGTTTGATATCGGCGAGACTCAGGAGTATCCCGAGCAGAGTCCTGCCTTCAGCCGCAACTTCATCGAGATCAAGGTGACCAAGTCGGGATTGGCGTTCGCCATCTCCGAGGAGATCATCAAGGACTCGATGTGGGACGTGCTGGGCTATATGATTGAGGCTGCCGGTTACGCGCTCATGCGCCATAAGGAGCAGAAGATCTTTAACGAGGCCATCGACAAGGCGCATCCCGTGTATGACAACAACGTGAACGACATCAACTTCTGGACGCACGGTATGGGTGCGGACGGCAAGTACAACTACACGGTGCATTTCGACGACCTCATCGACGCGCTCGGGGCGCTGGTGGCGCACGAGTACGTGCCCACGGACATCGTGATGCATCCGCTCTCCTGGGTAGTGCTCGCCAAGGACCCCATCCTGCGTGCGCAGTTCCTGCACGGCGGTCAGATCGGTCAGACGGTGTGGCGCAACATGCCTACCTTCGACCAATCGGCGAATCTGCCGTGGGCGATCAACTACGTGGTGACGCCGTTCATGCCCATGCGGTTGCGCACGAAGCTCAACGGTCATTCGGGCAGCGGCAGCGCCTGGCCGAACCCCAACACGTTGCCCGATGCCAACATCAGCGACATCCTCATCGTGGACCGCAACAACGGCATCCTCATCCTGCAGCGGGAGCCGATGAGCATGGACGACTTCGAGGACTGGCGCCGGGACGCGACCATGATGAAGTTCAAGGAGCGCTACGGTATCGCTGCCCTGAACCAGGGTCGCGGTATGACCGTCATCAAGAACGTGCGCTTGGATACCAACTACGCGCCGGTCGTGACCATTCGGCAGATAACGCCTCCGTAAGTCTGTGGAGCCCCGACATCGGGGCTCCTGCTGCAGCTCTCCTCTGTGGGGCTTGCGTGTTCTCCGCCTCGGTGGCGGTTGACATAGCGGAGGACTCTCAGTCCTTCGCGCAGATTTCTATTCCGCAAGCAAGGCGGTTGTCATGGACATATCCAAGTATCTGCCTACCCTGGTTTCATCGGATCCGGAGGATGGGGCGACGAACGTCGCACTGAACCACGTATTTGAGTTAAGGTTCAGTGTACCGCTCCATCCTTCTGTTGTTACGTCTGCGGATTTGGACCGGTTCATTATCATTTCCGACAAGCAGACGGACGCTGCCGTTCATCTCAACCTGGTTTATCCGACGGCGCCTATCCAGACGGACGTAGTGCGGTTCACTCTGCCCGGGCTCCAGCCAGGGCGGAGTTACGTGATCACTATTTTGCCCGACCTGCCTGCTTTTACCGGCAGGAAGGCCGGCGTTACCACTATCCTGGATTTCTCAACTATCTCCGCGGCCAGCATTGTTCCCACGCCTCAGCTTGTTGAACCGCAGGACAACACGCAGCACACGGATCCCCTGCAGTTGCAGTGGCAGGCGGTTGTCGGTTCCGGTACATACCAGTATGAGGTTCAGGTTAGTCGGGATACCGGTTTCGACGCCGGTATAGTGTGGTCCACTACCGGCTCCGCCACTACAGTCACTGTTCCTGTGGGTACGTTGACCAGCCGAGAGTTCTACTATTGGCGCGTTCGTGCGACGGATGTGTCCGCCCCGCCTCCTAACGTCAGCGATTGGAGTGTCGTTTGGGGCTTCTATTACGTCTCTCAGCAGGACCTGCCGAGTGAGACACTTCTTATTTCCCAGTTAATGTCCGAGGCTAGCGGCACGGACGGGTTCATCATCAAGAGCTCGCTGGACGAGTATGAGGAGAACATGATGAACTCCTGGCCGCCGCTTCTGTTTGTTGGAGACATCTCGTCCGGATCAGTGCAGGTAACCTTCACACGTCGTCAGGTTGACGGCTTCCCCAGCTGGAACTGGACGCCTGTCAACTTCACTGTGTCGTTTGGTACGGATCCGGATACCAGCAAGCCATTGATGACCATTACGCCGTCTGATCCGTTCATGGCGAACATGATTTACAAGATAGTGATAAAGCAGGGCAGCAAGCGTTATGTCAGAGAGTTTGTGAGTTACTACGATCCGTTCTACGCCAGTCCGGACGCCGTGCTGGTGCTGACCGAAGGATTATTGGGCGACAGTGTATCCATGCACGATGTGAATTTCTTGATCTATCGTCGTTCTCTGGACGCGAACAGGCATTACATCAAGTGGTTCCCGCCCACTTCGTGGGGCATGGCTGGTCCGCAGGACAGCACGGTACGCAGTATGCGAATCGGTCACTTCTACGCCGTGCCCAGGTGGGTCGAGTATATCGTGGCATGCGACCTGTTACGCCGCCGCATGATGGACCTGGCGGCTATCGCCGGGCAGAACCGAAGGTTGGGCGATTACTCGGAGAGCAATGAGGGCTATGCTATTCAGCAGATCCGTCAGCTGTTGAAGGATTTACAGGGTCAGGCGGAGATGTGGCTGGCGGAGTTCTCCAAGATGCGCGGGGTGATAGAGACGGCGAATATAGGGCGTAACGCGATACCGCACGAGGCGTTAAGGCGTATTGGAGAGCGTAACATCTCGTCACGGGATTGGCGAGACGACGGAAAGAGCAGGGGGTATTAAAGTGGACAGCAGCCGATTCATGGACGTGCTATCCTACGCTTTCACTGGGTATGGCATTGGAAGCTATGCCGCGCTGTATCCTCTGGTAATTGCGTCCGTGCAGGGACGCAGCGCTTTCGGGCAGCATCGACAGGACGGACTGCCGCGTGCGACCGCTTATGCGGCGGGCGCGTACGCCAAAGGTTTCGCTTCTGGTTTGTGGAACTTGCCCAGGTTTGAGATGAATATGTTGCGCATGGCCTATAGCTCTTTGCGGGATCCGAGGTTCTCCTCGGGAAACAAGGTGGCGTGGTCGGTCGGGTTCGGGCTGGGCGCAGCGCTGACGGTGAATGCGGGATTGGGCTTTGCGATCAGCATGAACCGCTTAATACGCGGACGCGGCCCGCAGCGATTGATGGGCTTGATTGGCGCCGGTGTTATCGGTTACGGTTTGTATAGGTCTATCGGTTACGCCAGTGCCATCCATGAGTTGATAGGCAACCAGGTGATGAGATGAAGCCGAGGATTAAGAACAACGTAGAGCATTTCATCCTCAAGGAGCC
>JBDRUL010000085.1:0-5801 GCA_039801305.1 Caldifarciminota bacterium
GGTTCACTCTGCCCGGGCTTCCCGGTGGAAATGACCAACACACCCCAACCCTATGTTTGCCCGGCTGCTGGAGAGATGAACGACGACACCAACCGGCTTTCGATATTCAGCGGTGGCCACAATCTGAGCGTCCCGTCCTTCTGGGGCTGGTATCAGGATGGCAGCCTGATGCCCAACTGGCCGGTCTATCCAACAAACCTCGAGTGCTCACCCGTCATATTTGGCATTGACGGGTCTGTTATGGGAACGATGGTTGCCTCCAATACTACTCCGGGACAACTGTATGCCTACTATGAGGACGGCACCCTTGTCGAAGGTTTTCCGGTAGCCACTCCGGACGCTGCTCTGCCCAACAGCCCGGCGATCGGCGATGTCAACTGCGACGGTGACTACGAGGTCGCTCTCACTACCATGGATGGCTCGGTCAGCCTCTGGACATCCCGGACTTTTTCGCCCAGACCCATGGTCATTGACTGGGGCTGCTGGTTTCATGACAACTGGCACACCGGCTGGCTGCATCCGTCAAGACCATCAGGAGTTGTTGCTGAACGAGGCAACCCCGGCGTCAGACTTACCTGGCGGAAGAACTCTGAGCCGGACATCAGGGGTTACTTTGTCTACCGTCTGGGCGAGACCGGCAGGTTCGAGAGACTCTTCAACCATCCGATTCCTGAAACCACCTATCTCGACACCACTGCTCTCGGCGATACGACCCGCTACTACACCGTAACCGCAGTAATCCGCGCCGGCAAAGAAGGCCGACAGTCCGCAGTGGTCGCCTTCAATCCCGCCGGCATTGAGGAGAATCAGCAGGCAGGGATTCACAACAGCGGCATCCCAATTGTCAGAGATATCCTGCGACTTCCGGTCCCCTCATCTGGCTGCACCCTGTTCGACCTCTCCGGTCGTCCGGTCACGAAACTGGGCCCCGGCGCCAACAACATACGCTTTCTGGCACCAGGAATCTACTTCATCCTAAACAGGATCGGATACTGCCGGCCAGTAGTCGCAGTGAAATAGGAATGGGTCTTGACCCGTATTAGAACTCTCTGCGGACTGATTCTGCTGGCTGGTCTTGCCTGGGGATGGTTTGCCTCTGCCTGGTCATTCAGCAACCTCAGCTGGTCACCCGATGGCCGGTACCTCTGTCTAGGTGCCTACTGCTCTGCGGTCGGTGACGGCGAAGTTTCCAATGGTGAAGACTTCATCCTTATCATCCCGGTGGATTCTGCCGGCTGCTGGCGCCCGCTCCTTCCATCTCGACACTCTGCCTATCCTTCTAATGCCGGCGACCAGGTGGCGCTTGCCGGTTCAGCCGGCATCTTCGTTCTAAATCTGACCCGTGACTCACTGACACACCTGTTCTCGCCCTTTAGTCCCGACGCCTACTACGACCGTACCATTATCGACTGTCTCACTTGGGCACCGGACGACGGCCGTCTGGCTTTCTCGGTCTGGGACGACGGTCCGATGACTGCAGAACTGTACCTGATTGATCTAACCCTGCATACTGTAACCCGGCCACTCTCAGAAGAGCAACTTGCCACCTGCGGCAGGATCCGCTCACTCCGCTGGCAGAATCAGGGCACCATCCTGCTCTGCTGTAGTAACCGTGATTCTGGCGCCGAAAGCACCCTGCTCCGACTTGACGTAAGCACCTGCCGGCTCAGCCCGGCCCCGCCACATGTCCGCTACGGAATCAGACCGGACCGCCCCACAGTCCGTCTCGTCCGCGACACTCTGGTCTCCACAACTGTTACTGAATACCAACCCGACTTCGCGACGCCGCACTCCCGTTCAGTAAGTGACACCATTCTTGACTATGTGATCGTCGTCGATTTCCCTGACCGACCCGATCGATCTTTCAGACCACCGATTGTCCAAATCAGCAGTATCCAGAACGGCGAAGTATCGCCAGATGGCAGGCTCGTGTACTTCGAGTGGAGCCGCACCAACAGCGAATGTAATGTCGAGGCTCAAGCCGAACTCTACACGATCGACGGCTACCGTTTCGAGGGCACCTATGCCGGTAACAGACCACTGTGGCTGAAAGGTGGGAACCGGCTGCTGAGCCACAACCGATCAGGCTATGCTGTTACCAGAACCGATGGCAGGGGTCGCTTTGTCCCTGTCAACGGCGAGCTGCGCCAGATCGTCCTCTCTCCGGACAGCACCAGAATTGCGTTAGAGCTGATGGGCGAGTTTGGCCCGTCAATTGGTGTCTCACATATCGACTCATCCTCCTACCGTTCAATCCGCGGGCTCTGCTCTCCCCGGTGGATTGCCGGCGGCAGGATGATACTCTGCCGGAGCGAGGAGGGCTATGTGCTGCTTGATGCCGACGGCTCACCACTCTGCCAGTCACACCTGACGAACTTCGGCCATTCTCCCCGCTGGGTAACTGACTCCGTGATTCTCTTCCGTGCCGGTGAGAGCTTCACTGGTAACGAAGAGGACAATACAGCCCGCTGGTATCGTTCAGATGAACCTCTGTGGCAGCTGAACGTTCTCGCCGGCCGGATGCGGCCTGCCTGTACAGAGCTGCTCAATCTCTACGAACAAACAGCACAGGCCAGTACCGCGGACACCCTGCTTTCACCGGACGGACGGCACCTTGCCTGGATTGAATCACGACGTTCAACAGCCCGGCTCTGGCTGTCAGCCCGTGACGGTTCCAACCCGCGTCTGATGCTCGATGCCTGGGCTAACTACCGCCCATGGCTGGACAGCAACGACTCAGACAATGAGGAGTAATCAGTGCCACTGCTGCTGGCTTCTGCTTGACTCATTGTGATCAACAACTAGCATCAAGCCGGAGAGACGTAACGAAAAGCAGGAGGACATGTGCGCGGAGTCATTCTCTTGCTGGTGGTTGCAGTATCAGCTGTTGCTCAGACCCCGATCTGGACTCACCGCTATAACGGTCCTGGTGGAGCAGGCGAAGCTGCTGAAGCCGTCTGCCGGGATTCGTTCGGCAACACTTACGCGGCTGGCGGCAACGAGGAGCAGATCATAGTCGTCTCCGTTACACCAGAAGGTAATGAACGCTGGCACTATCACTACTCCGGTCTTGGCTGGTACAACTATGCCTGGGCGATTACCTGCGATCCCGGAGGGAACGTTTACGTGGCCGGCGACATTGGCATTGACGAAGACAGAAGTGACTTCGGCGTCATCGCGCTGACCAGCAGCGGGTCATTCCGCTGGGATTACCACTGCAATGGCACCAATGGTGAGTACGCCGAGGCACTTTCGATTAAGCTGGGGCCTGACGGCAACATCTATGTCTGTGGATTCACATCGGACGAAATGTCCGATTATGACATGACCGTGGTCTCACTCACGCCCGGGGGCACAGAGCGCTGGCGCTGGGACTACGACGCCGGTTTCTATGATATGGACAAGGCATACGACCTTGCCATCGGTCCTGATTCAAATATCTATATCTGTGGCACTAGCCGTGGCTCAGACACCACTTACCTTGACCTGACTGTCGCCAGTCTGACTCTTGACGGTCGGGAACGCTGGGTCAGCCGCTACATGCCACCTTCAGGCGGCTACGATGTTGCCAGCGCCATAGCCATCGGCCCGGACAATCGTCTCTATGTTGCCGGTGCCAGCCAGCCGGTAATATTCGAGTATCAATGGTGTGTAGCCTGCTTCGACACAGACGGATCTTTGGTCTGGGTATTCGAGAAGGAACCCAACCCTGGGTATAACACTGCCAACGACATCGCGATCGCCGCTGGCCGGGTGTTCGCCTGCGGACGGCTTGCCGCAACTGACTCATCCGAAGACCTAGCTGTAGTCTGCGTCGATACCTCGGGTAACGAAATGTGGACTTGGACATATGACGGCCCCGCCCATCTCACCGATCTGGGCTATCGGCTGGTCGTTGATTCGACCGGGAGCAGCACGGTCGCTGGCACGTCCTACGGCGGAGACCTGACATGCGATATGGTCTGTGCCAATCTTACACCATCCGGCCACCTCCGCTGGCTGTATCGCAGCTCGAATCCGGTACCGGGATTCGATGCCGCTCTTGACTTGGTTCAAGCCCCAGCGGGCGGAATCCACTGTGCCGGTTCTCTCTCCGATACCATCAGGTCTGAGGACATTGCCCTCGTCCGACTCGATGCCAACGGTTCGCCGCTGTGGACGTTCGTGTACGACTCTGGCGCTCACCCCGGTTCTGATGGCGCCTGGTGTGCTGCGGTCGCACCGGACGGCACCTCCTGCATTGCCGGCAGTGCCCACTGGGGCTTGAACTATGGGGACTTTGCCCTGATAAGCCTGGACCCTGCCGGAAATCAGCGCTGGCAGTATCATCTTAACGGTACTGGTGGAGTACACGATCTGGCTTATTCAGTAGTGCACGGCAATGATGGCAACTGGTATGCAGCCGGTTACACCTCCGCACCGACCTCTGGCCAACTTTTTACTGTTGTATCCACAGACAATTCTGGTCAGGAACGCTGGATCTGGAACCATGGTCAGGCGGGCTCCTGGAACTCTGCAAACTGGATTGCTGCCAAAGGCAACCGGATATATGCCTGTGGCGGCACTGAAGATTCGCTAACCTATGATTATGCCTTTACGGTAGTCTCACTTTCCCAGACCGGCACCCTCGAGTGGCTCTTCCGCCTTCCCAACCAGCCTTGGGGCGGTGGCTTTGCTTGGGCTGTAAGCCCCGTACCGGACGGCTCGGTCTGGGCTACCGGTCGCTGGATGACGCCGAACTACGAATACTGCCAGATTGTAGTTAGGCTCACTCCCACGGGAATATTGGCAGACACGTGGCTGCTTGACCCTCCCCATGGAAACTATGGGTTGGGGCTCCTTGTTGCACCAGGTCCGGACGGCAATATCTATGTCTGTGGCTTTGACGAAGACTCTCTGGGAGACTGGTTCACTGTCGCCAGCTTCACTCCTGCCTGTTCACTCCGCTGGCTTTATATCGCGCCTGAGCCCGGCATCGCCACCAGTATTGCTTTCGGCCAAGACTCCACCGTCTATGTATCCGGTACTCTCTTTGATCCCGCTACTATGTGGGACTTGGCAGTAGTCGCGCTTAGGCCCGATGGTACCCGGCTCTGGAAGAGATGCTTCGATGGTGAACTCTGGGATATTGCCTATTCTGTCGCTGTCGGCGAAGACTCATCCATCTATGTTGCTGGCGTACTCTACAACCCGGACGACAAGCAGGACTTTACTCTTGCCTGCGCCGCTCCTGATGGCAGTGAACGCTGGGTCTACCGAACCCGGGGAGACGTCAACGAAGGTAACTGTGCCTATTGGGTAACGCCGGCACCTGACAACACGGTGCTTGTTACTGGCAATGTCACTAGCCGAGGAACCTGGAGTGACATGTTCGCCGCACTGTTCAGCAGCAGCACCGCTGTTACCGAGAATCCGGCAGGCGCCGCGTCCCGCTGGCTGGTTCCGTCCCATTGCCGCTCGGCTCTGGCAATCCGCATACCGCGTTTTACCGAACCCGTCACCATCCGCCTGCTCGATGTCAGCGGCAGAGTCAGATACCAGCAACATGTACCAGCCCTCCAGACAAGGATCAGCATTGACACACGCTCTCTGCCCGCAGGCACCTATTTTGTCCGGCTGGAAACACCCCAGAGAGTCATGACCGGTCGTACCCTGAGGCTCGACTGAACCCGGCTGCCTGACTGACGAATTCTTTATCCCGACGGGCATTGACAAACCCGGCCGGTCTCCTAGCATCCTGACGTGACTCTGCCGCTCTTGACTGTTCTGCTGACATCGACTGTTCCCATATTTCAAGTGCA
>JBDRUL010000086.1:0-5763 GCA_039801305.1 Caldifarciminota bacterium
TGTGTATGCCAACCTTGCCCGGATTCTGGATGGAATAGGCAGAGAGAACTTCATTGCCGGCTGCGTCAGCCACGGCATGAGCGAGCCCGCTGCCCGTCAGCTCGCTGACGAGCTCAGCACCAGCCAGTAACCGGCAGGAGCACTCCGGATTGCCAATTCTTGTAAGCTCCGCAGTCTCAAACTGATAAGGGTAACCGGGGTTATCCCCCGGACTGTCTCCGGGATTACCCCGGTCGCACTCGGGCACAGCCTTTCCCAAGGACTCTGCCGCATTCTCCCCTCTGCCACGGATATATCAACCGGGAAGGAGAATCCGATGTGGACTCACCAGCTCAAGCCCGAGACGCTCACCCTGATCGAACGGCTCGCCCGCCCGGAAGCACTCAGCGCCTTTGCCGCCCGGGACGAAGGGACTGCCGAGGAGCAGGCACTTCTCGCCATCGAACCCTATCTCATCGCCACCGGCGCCTCACAGGCACACCGGCAGGAGTACCGCTGGTTTGCCCGGGAGCTGCTCCAGATAATGCGCACCGCACCGGCTGACGAGATTACCGCCTGCTTTGAGCTCCTCATCGGCAAATGGGCAGGGTTCGGTCTGCCGTCTGAAATTCTCGAGCTGCAGACAAGGGCGATCATCACACGGCTCTTGAGCGGCTCTGCCAGTAACGCCCAGTGAACCTGCCCTCTGCCAGTTCAGTCTACCGGCTGCGCCAGCTTCAGCTGGTCTGGCAGCATGAGCAGCAGTTGCGCGCTGCCGTGGCACCGCTGCTTGAGCAGTACTCAATCAGAGGCAGGACAAAGCTCGGCTATCTTGCCTTCTGCCGCCGGCTGGGCAGGCTGATGCGGCACTACCGTGGCAGAACTCTTGCCATCGAAAAGCGCATTCAGATCCGGCTTGCCAGTGCCAGAGGTCTTGACCCTACCCTGCTCTGGCGCATCGCCGCTAAGCTCGACATCCCGACTGGCTCAAACGCCTTGCCCTGCCGTCAGAACACGAGTAGAATATTACCGCTGCGGTATCCTGCCGTGGCAACAGAAACAACTCTGGTGGGAAGGAGAAACAGTGCAGTACATCTCTTCTGACGAAGAACTGGTCAACCGCGCCCTCAGGCAGGACGAACAGGCATGGATCGAGCTCGACGAGCGCTATCGCCGCACCGCGTTCGGCTGGTGCATGTACCGGCTCAAGAACAGGGACGAAGCCGAGGAGTGTACCGCCGAAACGATGTTCAGAATCCACTCCCGGCTGCACCGCTTTGATCCCCTGCGCGGCAGGTTCCGCAACTGGGCATGGACTATCTGTCGGGATGTGCTTGTCGACCGGCTGCGCCGGCTGAAGGTTGCACCCACAGTGCCGCTTGAAGCCGTTGCCGACACGCTGATCGATCCGGCTCCCGGTCCGGAAACCGTGTACAAACGCCGCCGGGCAGAGCAGGCGCTGGAACAGGAGCTTGCCTTTGTGCCGGAGCGGGTCAGGCGCGCGCTCGGGCTGGTCAGAGACGGCAGCTCGATCCGCGCTGCTGCCAGAAGCGAGAACATGGACGAGCACACCCTGCGCTATCACCTCAGGCGCCTGATCAGCCGTGTCCGGCTCCTGCTCAGCGGTCGTCGCAGCAACCCTGACTCAGAAGCAGACTAGAGAAACCTCTGCCGCATTTCTGCTATTGCTGCGGATATAACCACTGAAGCAGGCAGCAGACCTGCCTGCGCGACGCAGAGGATCACCAAACCAAGGAGGGTAAACCCATGGGTATGGATCCCGCTCGTCGAATCAAGAAATGGGACGCCAAGTTCAACACTGCGCGCGTCAAAGATACCCTTGACGCCATGCGTCCCGAGATGCAGAGCAAAGTCCAGAGCACCTTCCCCGACCTCACCGCCATGGAGCTGCAGGTCAAGCAGGTGCTCGACAGCAAGGGCGTCAGCATCATCCAGTACCCCTTCTATCTCAGCTTCGGCCGGGAGATCTGGCGGCTCATCCGGCACGAGCTCTCGGGCAGCTCCCTTGCCCGCGAAGTGGCGGTGCTCATAATGAAGTGGAAGGATCGGGGACTCAGTCAGACAGTCCTTGAATCCATCCGCAGCGAGGTCTTCAACGTGCCGCCGCCCACGCCCTGATTGGCTCATCGGCGCAGTCATCCGAGCCGCCAGCTTTGCTGGCGGCTCACTCTCTCTTGACATTCTGCTAACCGTTGCTAGATTCTCAGCGTGGCGCCGGCGGTGCATTGTGGGTAACCGACGGACAAAGGCCTCCTTTCTGACTGCGGCTCGTCACTTACTCCTGCCGCTCTCAGTCCTGTCACTGGTGCTGCCGGCGCCCGCTCAAGTCTGGGACGGCATCGTCCTCTACAATCCGGTCTACAGTCGCACTGCCAGCCTCATTGACACCAACGGTCAGGTCATCAACAGCTGGCAGTGCACCACCACTCCGGCATATGCGCCCTATCTTCTACCCGACAGCACCATCTGGCGACCGGACGTCTATCCCGGTGCCTCGATGCGCGGCGGTGTCTATGGCGGCTGGATAAGACGTTACAACTGGCAGGGCGACATCATCGACGCCTTTGTCTGGTCAGACTCCTTCCACCAGCAGCACCACGACATCCACCCCATGCCCAACGGCAACATCCTCCTGCTCGCCTGGGACAGAAAGACCCGGGCACAGGCACAGGCGATGGGCAGGGTCAACATCAACGGCGATATGTGGTCGGAGGAGATTGTCGAATACGATCCGGTTGCTGACAGCGTGGTCTGGTACTGGCGGGCATGGGATCACCTCATTCAGGACGTAGACCCCAACAAACCCAACTACGGAGTTGTCCGCGAGCATCCCGAGCTCATCGACATCAACCTCGGCACCCTCTTCATGTACGGAGACTGGCTGCACGCCAACATGCTGGACTACAACGAGGAGCGGGACGAGATAATCTTCTGCTCCCACTTCCTCAACGAACTCTACATCATCGACCACTCCACCACCACGGAACAAGCCCGGGGACACACCGGCGGCAGACACGGCAAGGGCGGCGACATCATCTACCGCTGGGGCAACCCGATGAACTACGACCGAGGCGACTCATCTGACCAGCACTTCTTCGTGGTACACGGTGCCAACTGGATACGGTCAGGGCTGCGTGGAGCCGGCAACATCCTCGTCTTCAACAACGGTGACCGACCCGGTACCGCCAACGACTACTCCAGTGTCGAAGAGATCACCCCGCCTCTTGACTCCAACGACCACTACTACATCCATCCCGACTCTGCCTTTGGTCCGGCTGCGCCCAGCTGGGTCTATGCCCGACCCGGACAGTTCTACTCCGGTCATATGGGCGGTGCCTACCGCCTGCCCAATGGCAACACCTTCATCACCGAAGCGGTCAGCGGCAGGCTCTTTGAGATTGACAGTGCCGGCAACACTGTCTGGCAGCGCATGGTCTCAACCTGGACAGGCAGAGCCATCAAATACCCCCGCAACTTCGCCACCGGCATTGCTCACAATCCACCTGAACCGGCTGCCCGACCCGAAATCACCTGCGCCCTGCCCCTGCGTGCCGGCAGAGCCCAGCCAGTCAGCATCCACCTGAACCAGCCCGACCAGATCCGGCTGCGCCTCTGCGATCCGCTCGGCAGAACCCTTGCCACGCTCATTGACGCACGCCTCAGCGCCGGTACCCATCATATCACCTTCAAGCCGGCAGACGAGACTGCCCGCAACGGCATCTGCTTCCTGCACCTTGCCACCGGTTGCGGCAGCTGCCAGACTCTCAAACTGCCGGTTCTGCACTGAACCCGGGCTCATTCCCGCTGCCGGTTGACTCAACAACCCCTGCTCCTATAATCTTGCCTGCTCCTCGGAAGACTTACTCTGCCGGGGTGGTGGAATTGGCAGACACGCTTGGTTGAGGGCCAAGTGCCTCACGGCATGCAGGTTCAAATCCTGTCCCCGGCATCGCAACTATGACCACACATGACCTGCCCGCAAGAACCGTAGCCCGGCTCAAAACCGCTGCCCGTCGCGCTGCCCGGTATGCCTATGCTCCCTACTCAGGTTTTCGCGTCGGTGCGGCAGTACTCACCCCTGGTGGTGAGGTCTTCACCGGCTGCAATGTCGAGAACAGCTCCTATGGACTCACCATCTGTGCTGAAAGGGCAGCCATCTGCCGCGCCATCGCCAGCGGCAAGCGCAGAATACTGGCGCTAGCGGTCTACACGCCGGCAAACAGAACCCGGATGCAGGATGAGGCGATTGCGCCCTGTGGTGCCTGCCTCCAGTTCGCCGGTGAGTTTGCCGAAGATGCCGTGGTGATACTCTTCAGCGGTAGCCGCACTGCCACCGTGATGCTACGGGACCTCCTGCCCTGCGGCTTCAAGCTGAAGTAAGGGCTCAGCCGATCCGTTCCAGCCCGTGCATGTAGCTCTTTAGCACTCCGGGCACGCGCACCGAGCCGTCTGCCTGTTGATAATTCTCCATTATGGCGATAAAGACTCTGGGCAGAGCCAGTGCCGAGCCGTTCAGTGAATGGGGAATGAAACTCCTGCCATCCCGGCGCCGGCCACGGATCTTCAGACGCCGGGTCTGATAATCCAGACAGTTCGAAATCGAAGAGACCTCCAGCCAGCGCTCCTCTGCTGCTGCCCAGACCTCCAGATCATAGGTCTTAGCAGACTGGAACGCCATATCCCAGGCAGCCAGCCGCTTCACACGATAGGCAAGCCCCAGCTCCCTGAGCAGAAACTCTGCCTCCTGGCGCATCTGCTCCAGATCCTCATCTGAGCGCTCCGGCAGAGTCAGCCGCACCAGCTCCACCTTGTCAAACTGGTGCACCCTGATCATACCCCGCACATCCTTGCCATATGAGCCTGCCTCGCGCCGGAAGCAGCAGGTCCAGGCAACATACTTAAGGGGCAGGTCAGACTCATTCAGCACCTCGCCCCGGTGATAGCCCACCAGCGCCGGCTCCGCAGTAGGAATCAGATAGAGCCCTTCATCCTTCAGCGCATACATATCCGCCTCCAGATGCGGCAGCTGACCACTTCCCTCCAGCGTGGCAGCATTGGCAAGCACCGGTGGCGAGATCTCTGTATAACCGTGACGCCGGACTGCCACATCCAGAAAGTAGTTGATTAGCGCCCGCTCCAGCAGAGCACCCGCACCCCGGAACAGGACAAACCTCGAGCCGGCAAGCCGGGCAGCCGCCTCAAAATCGACCACGCCCAGCGCCGGACACAGATCCCAGTGAGCCAGCACCGGAAAATCGAACACAGGCTTCTCGCCCCACTCGGCAACAATCTCCTCAGTATCGGTCACTCCGGCTGCCACCGAATTCGGCAGTGCTCTCACCAGCCGCTCCTGCTCTGCCTCGATTGCGGCAAGCTCTGCCTCAGCCTGCCGGGCAGCATCAGAAAACCGCCTTGCCTCCTCCATCAGGGCAGTGGCATCCCTGCCCTCCCGCTTTGCCCTTGCCACCTGCTCTGAACAGCGCTTCAGATCTGTCCGTGCTGCATCCCGGCGCCGGACAGCCTCGCGCCGCCTCTCGTCCAGCTCAAGAATTCTGTCAAGGTCAGCACTGCTGCGGCGCAGTGCCAGCATCTGCCGCGCCTCATCCGGATTATCACGGATCAGTCTGATATCCATCTCAGCAGCTCCTCGGTCAGGTCAGCAGACGATCAGACAGACGCCCCGGCACCGGCTAAAGCCCCTTCAATCGTGCCACACTTGCCTGCACCGCCTTTACCAGCAGGTCATACTCTATATTCACCTGC
>JBDRUL010000087.1:0-5699 GCA_039801305.1 Caldifarciminota bacterium
AGTGGCAGGGTGCTCGCGGCAGTTGGCGGGCTCGGTCTGCCATTCCGGCTGGGTCACAGCCGTTCTTTCCGGATCATGCCTGAATTGTCACTGATAGTTCCTCTTGTTGGCGATGTTCAAAGTAATGAAACGAGCGGTGCCGGGAACCTGCTCGGGGCTCTCACCATGAGTCTCGGGCTTGGTTTGGGCTCTGTCGGACCCTACGAATACGAATGAGAGGAACCGACAGGAGTGGTGCTGTATTGGGGAACTAGAAACAACTCCGGACGGGATTTTCGCTGGTGGACTTGGGTGGAAACAGTTACAATCGTCCAGTGGGCCCGGTCCGGGTCGAACGGACGACCGGCTGATTATGAGTCAGCTGCTCTGACCATCTGAGCTACGGGCCCGGACAACTAAAGGCTAGTCACCACACCCAGAGTGTCAAGATGCGGCTTGGACTCACCTGCTCACTGCCGCCAACTCCTGGCTGGCTTACCAGGCTGCTCTGCCGGCGACCGAGCCGGTGGCCCAGGCAGCGGCTCTACCGGTCAACCAGCCGGTCAGAGACCCGGCGGCTGTGCCGGCAAGTCCCCCAGTCGCTCTCGGGATTGCTCCCCGAGCAGGAATCCGGGTTGCTCACCGGGTCACCTGAGGGATGGCATACCGGATGAATCTGGGGGTCACTCTTCGGGCAGCTGCCAGGATGGCAGGTCGGATGGCTGGCCGGGCAGCTCTCGGAGCAGGAGACCCGGCTGCCCGGGGTATCACTGGGGGAATAAGAAGACCGTCCTGTTTTCACATCGGATTCAAGGTGAAACATATTGATCTCAATCCCGTTACCTGAGAAAAGACTGAAAACCAGTTGTGCTTCAGGGCAAAGACCGCTCCAATCTGTCCCAGGCTTTGCGCCAGTCACTGGGTGTCAGAGCAAACCGGGGCACTATCAACCACCGCAGTTTCTCCTGACAGTACAGTCTACCGGCAATGCGTGAAGTAGCGGCGGTGACCGAACCTTGTTTCCCGACAGCGGCCGGAGCGGACAAGCCAGCGCAGGGTGTTCGCCACCAGCGTACGCGGCAGGTTGAGCCCGACCGCGAGGTCTTCAATTGTGGAGGGACGACCCGCAAGCGAGGCAAGAACCCGCTCAGCAACATCCCTGACAGCCGCACGACCCCTGCCTGCCCGAATCCTGCCTGCAGGAACTCCGCAGATCTCGGCATCACCGCCAAAAAGTAGCCTGATGTTCTGCATATCCTCTTCGTCCATTGGCAGGGCAAAGGGCTCTGCGGGCGGACGGACAACCGTGTTCAGATGTACCTTGTCGGGCCGCAGCTCCCAGGCAACCTGTCGCAGCCGCACCACGTGCTCAACTGCGTCGTTGACACCTTTTACCAGCATTATCTCCAGCCAGAACCTGCCTTTATACTTGCGCCGGAACCTTTTCAGACCGGCAATTATCCGCTCGATCTTCAGCCGGGGATGGCCACGGTTGACCTTCATGAAAGTCCGCTGGTCTACTGCATCGAGCGAAGGGACAACAATATCAGCTGCCAGCAGATCCTGCCGTACTTGCGGCCTCGTGAGCAGGGTCGAGTTGGTGATGACCACTACCGGAATGCGAAACTCTCGCTTCAGTCGGCGGATGAGTCTGCCGATATCTCTGTTCAGGGTCGGCTCGCCTTCACCGGAGAAGGTCAGACAGTCGACTCGCTGCCCTTTCAGCGCCTGCCGGACTCTCTCAACGATCAGTTCCGGCGGATAGAACGACCTGCGGGCAAGGGTCTTGCAGGTGGTGCGACCGCACTGGCAGTAAACGCAGTCAAGGGTACAGGTCTTTGCCGGAATGATGTTGATTCCCAGCGAACGTCCCAGACGCCGGGATTGCACCGGTCCATAGACGATAGAGTTCACCGTCTCGCCCTGCCCTGCGTTCAGCTGCCTTGGGCAAGATAGTTCTTCAGGTACTCCAGACCTTCTTCTTTTGATCTGATCCTCCCTTCCACCTGCAGGTCTTCCAGCTCCTGCAGTATCACCTTGAAAGCCGGGCCCGGCTTCATCCCCAACGCAATCAGGTCATGACCGGTGACAAAACGCTTTATTCTCTGTTTTGCCTCTTCGGCACGCCTCTGCTCTATCATCCGGGTGATCGTATCCTCCAGATGCAGTGTGCGCCCGGCAGTTGCCCAGCCGTCTGCATAGCAGAGAATCATCAGGCCGAACGCCTCCTGACCGAGATCGCGGAAGTAACGTCTGATTGCCCGCTCACTCAGGTCCGGCGCGGTCGCCAGCAGATGCAGCCGCATATGCTCCTGAACCAGCGTCCTGATCACCTTTGCCTGCTGCCGTGAGAGCCGCAGCCGGTCGATCGCCATGCGATATGCCTGACGGCTGCCCAGACTGTCATGACCATAGAAATGAACTTCGCCTTCGCTGGTGAGGAACCGAGTCCTGGGCTTGGCTAGGTCGTGCAGCAACCCGGCCAGCTTCAGCAGCGCCCGGCGAAAAGCCGGAGGCGTCTCCTCTGCCCCGACGTCCAAAGACCCCGCAAAGTAACTCTGCCATTCCGGCTCAAACCGGCTGAAGAAGGAGTTGCCATGGACAATCTCCTCTATCTTGAAATAGGTCTGCAGGCTGTGCTCGCGCAGCTCCGGCTCTGAAAGCACTTCAGCAAGAGCAGGCAGGATTTCGACCAGTCTGCCCAGCTCGACAAGTCTCTTGATGTACACGAATGATCCCGGCTGCTCCATTATCCGCAGGAGTTCGGCGCCGATCCGCTCGCCCGCAACCCGGTTCAGGCTGATGTTCTGTGCCTGCTCATACACATCCGGGTCTATTGCGAACCCCAGCTCCAGAGCAAACCTGATCGCCCGCAGCAGCCGTAATGGATCGGCTGCGAGTGAACTGCTGCTTACCGGTCTGACTATACGGTTGGCGATATCTGCGCGGCAGCCGAACAGATCTATGATCTCTCCAGCCGAATCCGGCAGTATCTCGCACGCCAGTGCATTGATGGTAAAGTCACGGCGCTGCAGGTCATCTTCTATCGGCTTGTCGCCGAGGCCGTTGAAGTCAAACGTGACTGTCCGGCGATAGACAACCCGGGCTTCATCGTCCGGCTCAGAGAGAACCACCAGGCTGCTGCGGGTACGTCGGGCAAATTCGCGGGCAAAGTCTATGCCGGAGCCGGAAACAGCAAAGTCGAAATCGGTACAGGGCCTTCTCAGCAGCAGATCGCGCAGAACACCACCGACAAGATAGAGCCTTCTCTCCTGCTTCAGGCTGATCAGCCGCTCATAAGCTCTGCCCAGACTCCGCAGAGTTTCGAGCACCGGTAGTCGCTCCACGCAGAGAGAATAGTCAAGCGGGGATGAGCGTCAATTATGGTGCTGCCGGCGCACCGGTGACAGACACACTATTCATCCCCGCTGCTGTCAGGCGTATCTGTGCAAACCGAAAGGCAGCAGATTGACCCCGATGAAGGTAAAGAGCATCGCCAATGCAGCCAGCATAAAGAAGAGCACTGCCAGCCAGGGTCGGGGTCTAAACCGCAGGATATGAACAAAGACAAGAACTATCGTCCAGGTGATGAGTGCTCCGGTCTCCTTGGGATCCCAGCCCCAGAACCTGCCCCAGCAGCGGTCAGCCCAGACTGCTCCAAGCAGAATGCCCAGACCAAGAAAGAGCAGTGTCGCAAGTGCGAGCCGATGGGAAAGACCCCTCTGTTCCGGCACCGACAGGGCGGCCACACTGGCAACCAGACCGGCAACCAGCGCACCGTAGCCGGCAAATGCCGAAAGGATGTGCACAGCAAAGAAAGGGCTGTTCAAAGCCGGATTCAATTCCCTTGCTCCGGTCTTATAGAGAATCAGTCCGATGACAAGCACCAGCGTGCTCAGGATGTCGGTCATGGCTTTGACCGCTGTCCCACGTCCGCTCAGACAGCTCAGCAGCCCGGCTGTCTGAATCGACAGGGCAAACAGTAGAAGCGCCTCTGCCCTGCCCGCGAACGGCAGGACACCGGTGCTCATGTATCTGACGAGAACAAACCCGATATGGCTGACAACGCCAGTAAGAGAACAGAAGAACCCTGCCCTGGTCAGCCGGCGCCGATCGAGCACCGCAGCCGACGCATAGCCGCCGAGGCTCAGGAGTAGGAGAATGCTCTCTGTCATCGCCGCCATCTTGCCAGCAGCACCAGCGCAATCCCCAAAAGCATCAGCCCGAATCCCGAGAATATCACCGGCGTGAATCTTGTATCACTCACGAGGAGAACGACCCCAGGCTGACTGGCAAACCGGGCATCCAGCAGGCTGATACTCATCCCGGCAAGACTGGCACTCTCCCCGATCCGGAGCCAGACCTGCTCCCGGTCAGCCTGAAACCCGATTCTCTGGGTAGCTGGCTCATAACCGAAACTGACAAGCCTGCTGCTGGCAATGTACACCGCTTGCTGATACAGAAGCAGGAACTCGTCTGCGCCGACCCGTATCAGCAGCTCCAGCGGAAACCCGGCCGGAACAGTCCGCAGGAACACAATCTTATGTCCGGCAAGGCGCAGAGGATGGTTCGGGTACACCGGTGATGACGGTCCTCCTGTCGAGACCCACGCCGCCGCGGTCGGCCTGAAACCCCTTGCCTTGAGCGTAGTAATGGAATCAAGGTTCAGCGTGAAAGGCAGGTGTTCAATCCGCCGCTGGTCTTGACTCAAACGGTAGTCGACCTGTCCGGTTTCCGGTGTCAACACAACTGCGCCGGACGAACCGAACCGCTGCTGCAGAAAGATTCCGACGACACCTGCCAGCAGGCCCAGGTGACCCACTGCCAGTCCGACAACTCGCAATATCCTGCGTCCGTTAATCAGTGTTCACCTGCTACCACTGACATCTTCTGACAGGGCTTCATTACCCAAAGACATGTCAAGTATCATATGACAGTCAGAGATGTCAACCGCCAGCCGACTGAACCGACTCATCATCCCCTACTAATCATTGCTCGCTGTCAGATGTCTGCCAACCGGTATCAGTCTGCCGGCTTTCGGAGATTTTCAGGACTTGATTTTCTGCCTGACTCCTGCTAGCTTTGAGACTGACCCTGATCCTTGGAGGCAATTTGGACTTCCAGATATTCGCGAAAGAGAACTGCGACATCTGTGTGAAAGCCAAACAGGTCCTGAACCATATCGGCATCGAGCCGAAGGTGCGCTATGTGGAAGGACCACAGGCAACAGCAGCCAACCTTGCTGACCTCGCCTGGTTTGACTGGGTAGATAAGCCACCCCTAGTGGTGGTAACCGAAGGCGACAAGGTCATCAAGCGCTGGACAGGCGACCAGATAGCCAGTAACAAGTCTTGGACCGAAGAAGTCTGCAACTGGCTCAAGACCTGTCAGTCTTCGGCTCAGGCTTAGGCCGCAGAGGTTCGCGCATCTAGGGCGTAAATCCGTTGCTGACCTTGCCTGCCATGGCAATGAGTATCATCAGAAACACCAGCACGCTGGCGGCAGCAATTATCATATTGACCCCGATCAGGAGAAAATACCTGCGCAGCCTCTCGGTATAGCCGACGACCGCGTTGATGCCGGCACCCGCTCCAGCCATGGCATAGTCAGCGGCCCACCATTGTTCAAGATCACCACCGTGTTTGGGTTAGCGGCAGCCACGCGCTCGACCAGCTCATTCTGCCGCCCTGGCAGTTCGATGTCCTGACGGTCGAACCCCT
>JBDRUL010000088.1:0-5677 GCA_039801305.1 Caldifarciminota bacterium
TGACATGGCGGTGCTGTGGGGAATACATGCGGCCAAACGGCCCGCAGACGAGTGCCATCATTATGGGCATTCCCGGTACGAGGCGATTATCACCCTTTTCGTGGGCCTGCTTTTGCTGGGAGCAGCGGTGTCAGTAGGATTCGAGTCACTTGTCTCAATAGGACATCGGCATGACCCGATCAGAGGGTGGTTGCCGTTCTGGGCAGCGATTGCCTCGATTGTCTTAAAGGAGAGTATTTACTGGTGGACACGTTCGGTTGGACACCGTTTTCATAACCCGTCGATAGTTGCTAATGCGTGGCATCATCGTTCTGATGCTTTCTCTTCGGTTGCTGCAGCCGCAGGCATCGGTGGCGCACTGGTCGGTGGCAATCGCTGGATGTTTCTGGACCATCTGACCGCGGTGGTACTGGCAGCGTTTCTGGTTGCTGTCGGAGTGCGTATATGCCGTGATGCAGTCTTCAGGCTTGCTGACCGGGCGCCAGAGGCAGATACCCTGAAGAAGATGCGGGAGACTATCCAGACCATTCCTGGGGTCAGGGGGTTTCACGCCTTCAGGGCCCGGAGTTCGGGCGCCGGCCGGCAGATCGAAATGGACGTGCATGTTCAGGTAGATCCGAGCCTGAGTGTGCGGCAGGGGCACGAAATTGCCTCTATGGTTGAAGACCGGCTGCGTTCGGTTCTGCCTGACATTGCTAGCGCTGTCGTGCATATCGAGCCCGAGAGCGACGAAGGAACTTCAGATTGTGTTTGTCCGAAGCAGGCTTCTAAGCAAAGCTGAATCGGCTCTTGAAGTGGCGAAGTTCTAGATTGCGACCGTATTCAACCTTCACAGGTGGGATGCGGTCACGAGCTTCAAATAGTAGCGTGATGGCTGAGGCACAGGCGGCTAGATCCTGGTCCTCATAGGTAAGTCGAGGGACTGCGGCGCGCACGTTGTTCACACGGGGATCGGGCGGTTCTTCCCTGCCGTTCTGCCATGAGCCAAAGGCATAGATGCCCAGTTCACACAGCCGGTGACCAGCAATCAGAAGCAGGGCGGTCAGGCTGATCCCCCTGAACTCTTCGTCAGTCGCGCCAGTGCCGGCGAAGAAGCGGTCGACGTCAATATAGATGGCGTGTCCTCCGAAAGGCTCCATTACCGGGATGCCTGCAGTCAGCAGGGACTGTCCGAAACGGTGAACCTGTTCGATTCGATGTGTGAGGTACTCGGGTCGAACGACAGTGCGCAAACCCTCGGCAATTGCTTTAATATCCCGTCCCGCAAGCCCTCCGTAGGTTGGATGCCCCTCGGCAAGTATCTGGTGGCTGGTTAGCCGGTCAAGTAACTCACCGTTGCGGAGTTGCGAAAAGAATCCGTCAGGACGTATCACGAGCGCACCACCGATATTGGCCAACCCGTCCTTCTTGAAACTGATATGGAAACCGTCGACCGGAGCGAACATTTCCTTGACGATCTCAGGAATGGTTAAGTCACCAATTCCGAGCTCGCGTTTCTTTATAAACCACGCATTTTCGGCAAAACGGCAGGCGTCCAGAAACAACGGCTTTCCGAAGTCGTGACACAGCTCTGCAGTTTTCCGGATATTCTCCAAAGATACTGGTTGTCCACCACCGGTGTTATTCGTAATTGTCAGGTAGACCAGCGGTACGTTCCCGCCCGCCGACTCGAGTGTTGTCCGCAGTGCTTCGAGGTCGATGTTGCCCCGGAACGGAAAATCAGTGCGATTGGACTCATGTTCAGGACAAGGTAGGTTGAGCGGGGCGATATGCCAGTGAGCAAAATTGGCTTCTGTTGTATCGAAGTGGGCATTGCTTGGAACCACCAGCGAACTCTTGACGCCCATACGTCTGCGGAGATGTTCGAGGCGGCGCTGAATTTTTCTGCCAGTCTCGTTCGTGGGGAATCGTTCCTCTTGAATTTGGAAATAGTGGCTGTTGTGAATTACTGTGGCCAAAGCGTACTCGGCAGCACGTCCCTGATGAAAGAGAAAAAGATGTTCGTGCGGAGTTGAAGTTGGAAGTCGCCAGTCCTGACCGAAGGTCAAGGGAATCTGTTCTTTCAGCTCGAAGAACCCTTCATTGGAGCCGTAGGCTTCGTCGCCGAGCAGCATTGTTGCCCACTGTTCCATAGTCATAGTGGTGGTACCCGAGTCAGAGAGGAGGTCGCAGCCGGGAATCATATGTGCCGGGAAATAGAAGACATTTAGGCCGGTCCTCTGAACAAGCTCCAACCGGCCCTCAAAGTCATCAAGGGAGCTCTTGCGGAACCGAACTGCGGCGTTACGGTATGGCCGAGGACGAAAAGATGCCGGCATCTTATACTCGCCGCTCAGCCGCTGACGAAATAACCGGACAAAGAAGTCAAGGTCCGAGGGCACGGCGCAGTGTATCCTGATCTCTCGTTTTGTCAAGCGTTAAAGACTTGTCTAGAAACTAGGTGTGGTTACAATCGAACAGAGAAATCTGTGCGATCTTCAATCTTGTTAGTATTGCTCACAGTGCTCTGTATCGGACAGCCGCTACAGAACCGTATTCTGATCGCCAAATCCTATGACGGCGTGGACTGGCAGCGCACGGGTCTGGTCTTTTGTGACTCAGGAGACGTTCCAGACGCAGTGAGGGGAAGCGACAACCGTGTGTATGTCTACTACCAGGGACTGTGGGATCCGCTTCATGACGGAATCATGGTTGCAATCTCCAGTAACGGTATCGCGGATTGGGAGCGGTATCAGGTTTCTATTCCGGGTACACACGGCTGGCCTGGCAAACCCTGCGATCCCGATGTGGTGGTGCTAAGGGATACATTCAGACTCTACTTCACGGGCGATCCGGATAACGATAGGTTACCCGAGACCTACTCAGCGGTATCTCTAGACGGGCGTAACTTTGACCTCGAGAGTGGGGTTAGATTCGAAGTCCCCGGCTCTGCTGTACTAGACCCATCTTTGCTATGGGCGGGAGAGACACTTCAGTATTTCGCCGGTGGCGCTCCGCTTGGAAGAAACTGGCATGCTCACTCGGTTGATGGTTTGAACTTTGTCCGGGAACCGGATGTGGCAATAGATTCTCTGATGTTTTCAAACGGAGTGGCACTAGACTCCGGGTTCAGGTTCTACGGGTTTCGCAATTTGCCCCCCGGTGGAATCAAGTCGGTATTCTCTGATGATGGCGAGATCTGGGTTGTAGAGCCAGGCTGGCGGTTGCAGCTTGATAGTCTGCATCCACTGGAGAGTCGCTATGTAAAGGATGCAGCAGTGGTGCACGTTGATTCAGTCTGGCTAATGTACTATGTAACTAGGAAACGTGAGATGGGAATCGCTGCGCCGGACACTTGCATTCTTCAGGGGGCTGTGTCTGTGATGGTAATGAAGAATGACCAGATATGGACTCCCTCGTCGGGTTGGTTGACCGATGCTGCTGGACGGCGTTGTCTATACCTAGTACCGGGCTGTAATAGTATCCGAAATATACCCACAGGTATCTATTTTTTGCTGTCGAAGCAGCCGGGGAGAACAATGCTGGGTTGAGGATTAAGCTGATGATATGTCAATAGCCGAGAATGAAGAGCTCCGTGAATATAATCCAAGGGGGAGGTAAGGGTGATAGAAGTGGAACGGAATGAGGCGGAATGATGACGGTGAAGACAGACTCGCCAGCTGGACTCTCAGCGAGGCCGGAACCCGTTCGGAGAGGTAGAGTCTGGGGATATGCAATATGTGGGTGTCCGCACGTTGTTTACGTAGAGCGCGTGTCGGCGATTTAGCGGATTTAGGGCGGGATGGTTTCGTGTTCAACACTTGCGGCGCAGATTGACTACGTCAGAATGCATAGAATGCTCTTTCCGGACTAATTCACATGGGATAAGTAATGCCAATCGGGTCACAAGCCGATAGACTGCCGGCAGCGATCGAGCGGTTTCTGACTAAACAGGACAGGGCTGGTAGAGCACTTTGTGAACGTCTCGCCTCCCTGGGGATGTCCGAAACGTTCTGGCGTTACTTAGCGGACGCCAACGAAGAGGTGCTCGAAACATTCTTCAGCGAACTTGCCAGAGTTGACTTCGATTGGCTCGAGCGACATCGTAGCAGCCTGGATGCGTCAAGTACTATTGCGGTTGGTAAGCGTCCTATCCAGATGGTTCCTTTGGAGCCGGCGGTTGTGATTGAGAAGGAGAAGGAGGAACTCAGAGAAGCGGGGTGGCGTTCGCTTGTCGGAGGGGAGTGGGCTGAGGTCGTTTTTGCTGGTGGAGCAGGAACGAGGTTTCAGACCGGGGCTGGCCAATCCCTCCCGAAGGGACTACATCCTCTGACACCGGTGATGGAGATTTCCTTTCTTGAGTTGTTTATCAGAGAGACTCTTGCTGCGGGCATCATGTGTGGTCGGCTGCCGGTGGTGGTGTTACTGACAAGCAGCAGCACCGGCGCGGGAATCAGTCTGTGGTTGGACAAGTCAGGGTTGCAGGGATTCCCGAAAGAAGCGATCTGGGAGCTGCGTCAAGCAGAGCATCCGAGGTTGGATGAGGACGGGAATCTGATTGTGGACAAATACGGACACATCATAGTAACCGGTGATGGCCACGGCGGTGTTTTCAAGGCGCTGCTTGGTGCTCCGGCTGACCGGTTGAGACGGCAAGGGGTGCGAAGCCTGGTTCTTCACAATGTGGATAATGCAGCCGCCCACCCTTTTGACCCAGTCCGGTTGGGATTTCATCGGAAGCAAGGCTTCAAGATGACGCTCACCGCAGTGGAACGGGTGGGGAATGAGAAGGTCGGGTTGATTGGTCGGGACCCGAAGACTGGTAGGGTGATGGTTGTGGAGTATTCAGCCTGCCCCGAAGAGGTCAGAACAGCCAAAGACAGTGTTGGCAAGCCCTTGTTCTGGCTTGCCCATATCAATACTAATCTTGTTGAGTTAGACGCAATCCGGGCTGACTTGCCGGCAACTCTCTATACTGACAAGCGCATAATTGTTTCAGGTCGTGAGCTGACTACCAGCTCTCTGGAGATGCTGAATCAGAGTCTTGCTGAGATGCTTCCGGCTGAAACAGTCGGGGTGCTACTGGTCAGCCGGTCAGATTTCTTTCTACCGACCAAGTCATTAGCTGGAGAAGATTCGCTGTTGCAGACACGCGCAGCCCTGTCACGAGCTGCACTGGTGCGGCTGCGGTCTAATTGGGCGGCGGTAGATGATACTGCCATTATAGAGCTCGATCCTTGTGCAGGAGAACTCGATTGTCGGGGATGGCAAATAGGCGGGGGGGCTAGGCTGGCCGTGGCAGTCAGACATGGGGAAGGGAGTAAGCCGGTGATAGGAGCGGGTTTGCGACTAGAGCCCGGCGCAACGTTGATCCTTGAAACAGAGCTGCCTTATGGCAAGGTGCGTTATGACCCCCTGACTAGGGCTATTGGTGAAGACGTGGCCAGCGCGGGCCGTATCAGCGTTGGCGAAGGAGTGAGAGTGAGAAGTGGTTCGTTTGTCCGCCTATGCGTGGAGCCGGGAGAGAGTATTGTAGTTTCGGACGGAGAGGTTCTTTGACTTCCCCAAGTTTCAAACAGACGGGGATGCCGGGGCAACCCGGCTACGAGGGATGACTTGGCAGGGAAAAGTGGCGCCGGTTACGGGTCTGGGTGATCTGCTCCATATCGGGGGACGGTAGTAGTGATCCGTGAACCTT
>JBDRUL010000089.1:0-5636 GCA_039801305.1 Caldifarciminota bacterium
GGCATTTGCTGACCGGGTCACAGCGTGGTTTGTACCTGCAGTAGTAATTCTGGCTTTGATCACGGCTACGGGGTGGTTTTTTCTTCAGCCAGTCATCAGACCGATGCTCTTGTGGGCACACCAGTTTCTGCCATGGGTAAATCCATGGCTGGCACCAGCTTCTCAGGCAATGTATGCCGGACTGGCAGTGTTGGTGGTTGCGTGCCCTTGCGCACTGGGTTTGGCTACGCCTACGGCGCTAATGGTCGGGCTGGGGGTTGGGGCTCGACGAGGGATTCTGTTTAGATCGGGAGAAGCCATACAGACGCTGCACGATGTTAGGGCGGTGATAATGGACAAGACCGGGACAATAACTTATGGTCAGCCAAAAGTGACAAACCTCATTCCGGTTTCTGGGGTGAAGGAAGATCAGTTGCTGTTAACTGCGGGTGCGGTTGGACAGAGCTCTCGGCACCCCATAGCCGTAGCAATAGTGGCAGCAGCCGAGGCGATCGGTGCTGAGCTGCCGCCGGTGAGCGCGACCATTGAGTTGCCTGGTTTAGGTATCACAGGCACAGTTAATGGCGCTGAGGTGGTTCTTGGTAGGATCGAGTTACTCAAAGAACATGGCGCCGAGATCTCAGGGTTAGGAGGTATTGAATTACCGGGACGAATGCAGAGCTGGGTCTATGTTGCTGAGGGGGGTAAGTTGCTGGGCGCAATTTCGGTTACCGACGCGGTCAAGGATGATTCCAAGGCAGCGATAGCCCGTTTGAAGGCAATGGGAGTCACGCCGATAATCCTGACAGGTGATACTGCTGAAGTGGCCGCTGCGGTGGCTGAAGAGGTTAGTGTCGAACGGGTCTACGCTGGGTTGCTCCCGGATGACAAGCTGCACATTGTAAATGGGCTTAAGGTAGAGTTTGGCAGAGTTGCTATGGTGGGAGACGGCATCAACGATGCGCCAGCGCTACGGGCTGCTGATGTCGGTATCGCGATCGGCACGGGCGCAGATGTCGCTAAAGAGGTGGCAGATGTGACGCTGGTGAGGGGCAGCCTCATGGATGTTGTTGTGGCACTGCGGCTTTCCCGGGCTACTTTTGCGAAAATAAGGCAGAACCTGTTCTGGGCGGTATTTTACAACCTGCTGACAGTACCCCTGGCGATGTTTGGACTGGTACATCCGCTGATGGCTGAAATAGCGATGGCTCTCTCTTCGGTCAATGTTGTAACAAATTCTCTTCGTCTGCGCCGTGCTCATCTTGACAATTGATCCTCATGGCAACGCGACTGCTGGTTGTACGTGGTCAGAATAGGGTTGTTGTCAGGAGTGTTGCTGTCTCTTCACATCAGTCTGACTGATCTTTCTAATTAGAGGGGGTGTTTCTGAACAGACACTAATGGTTGCTGTCTGTTCATGTTCCCGGGAAGTGGGAGCGGGTCTTCTTGACCAGAAGAAGCCGCCGGATAATATGAACGCGTGATTGACGGTGTCTCGGTCAGACCGCTCCGGCAGATTCCAGATGAGAGAGGGATGCTAGTGGAGATTCTGAGAGCGGACGACCCATTGTTTCAGAAGTTCGGCCAAGTCTATGTCTCGACGGTGTACCCTGGCGTTGTGAAGGGGTGGCACTGCCATCACCGGCAGAGCGACTACTTAGCGGTTATTAAGGGGATGGTTAAACTTGTGCTTTATGATGAAAGGGATGGCTCAGCAACCAAAGGCCAGGTGATGGAGTTGTTCGCCGGAGAACAGAATCCTGTACTCGTGGTAATACCTCCTTTTGTTTGGCACGGTGTAAAGGGTATAGGAACAAAACCGGCATGGGTACTTAACTGTCCCACTGAGCCATATGACTACAAGCAGCCTGATGAATTCCGTCGCCCGCCGGACGATCCTAAGATCCCCTATGATTGGGGATTGCGTCACGGCTAATCTGGTGGTGGTTGACTGGTGAAACTTCTTGTTACCGGCGGTGCTGGTTTCATAGGGTCTAATCTCGTACGGGAACTGCTTCGTAAGCCGCGCTGGCGGGTCAGGGTTCTGGATAAGCTGACCTATTCAGGCAACATTAACAACTTTCCGTCGCACCTGTGGAAGGACAGACGCTTTGAGTTCATCCGGGGTGACGTCAGAGACAGGGCTATTGTAAGCAAGGCGCTGCGTGGAGTGGATGCGGTCGTTCATTGTGCTGCCGAGACTCACATAGACAGGTCGAATCTAGACGCCAAGCCATTCGTTCTCACTGATTTTGTTGGTACTTGGGTGATGCTGGATGAATTCCGACGTCGGCCGTGCGACCGGTTTGTTCATCTTTCCACCTGCGAGGTCTATGGAAGCGCGCAACAGGTGCCAATGAAAGAGGATCATCCGATTGCCCCCCAGAGCCCGTATGCCGCGACAAAAGCAGGCGCCGACAGACTTTGTCATGCTTATGCGCAGACTTTCAACCTGCCAATCGTCGTGGTGCGTCCTTTCAATCAGTATGGACAGAACCAGCATCCAGAGAAGCTGATACCTTTCTTTATTACACAGGCGCTGCAAAACCGGCCTCTATACCTTTACGGGTCGGGCAGGAACACCCGCGACTGGACATATGTAACGGACTTCTGTCGATTGATAGAGCTGATTCTCGAGGCCGACAGGAGGCTGATAGCAGGGCGAGTGTTTAATGTGGGGTCTGGGGAGGAGAAGAGCTCGCTGGAGATTGGCCGGTTCATCCTTTCTGAACTAGGTAGACCTTCCCGCCTGCTTATTCGGGTGAAGGACAGACCCGGGCATGTGGAGCGGTTGGTGTGCGATACTCGGTTGACGAAGGCCGTTCTGGGATGGAGTGCACAGACCGGTTTTGAGCAGGGTCTGCGCAGGACTATTGCTTGGTACCAGGAGAATCGTGACTGGTGGAAGCGGGTTGTCGCCAGTAAGAACTACCAGCGTTTCTACCGTTCGAACTATCTTCAACGGGCAAGGCAGACGGTGTGAAGCGCAGGACAGTTTTTGCCGCCATTGAGGACGTTTTGCGTGACATTCGCCGCGGGCGAATGGTGATTGTCGTCGATGATGAGGAGCGGGAGAATGAGGGTGACCTGGTGTTGGCGGCTGCAAGAGTAAGCGCGGCGGCAGTGAACTTTATGGCCAAGCATGGCCGGGGGTTGATCTGCGTTGCTCTTACCCGTGAACGGTGCGCTGAGCTGCGATTGATGCCGCAGGTAGAAGGTAACACAGCTTTGCATGGAACCGCATTCACTGTGTCGGTGGACGCGGTGAAGGGAACTACTACTGGCATCTCCGCCCACGATCGCGCACGAACTATTCGCGCACTGGTTGATCCTGCGACAAACCCGGACGACCTAGCCAGACCCGGGCACGTGTTCCCGCTGGTTGCCGCAGACGGCGGGGTGCTGGTTCGTGCCGGGCATACCGAGGCAGCTGTTGACCTTGCGCGATTGGCGGGTTTGGAGCCGGCCGGCGTGCTCTGCGAGATAATGGCTGACGACGGTAGGATGGCACGCCTAGGTCAGCTGGAAAAAATGGCGCAGCGGTTCCGATTGAAGCTGGTTACAATCAAGGATTTGATAGAATACCGGCGCCGCAGCGAGATACTGGTGAGGCGGGTTGTGGAGACTGCCCTGCCCACCAAGTACGGCGAATTCCGGCTGGTTGTTTACGAAGATGTGGTAGAGCCTTATGCCCATATCGCATTGGTCAGGGGCGAAGTCGCCGGGGAAAAAGGAGTACTGGTCAGAGTTCATTCACAGTGCTTGACAGGAGACGTTTTCCATTCGCTGCGCTGTGACTGCGGTCAGCAGCTCGAGAGAGCTATGGCCATGGTTGCTGATGAAGGCAGGGGCGTGATTCTATATATGCGGCAGGAGGGGCGGGGGATCGGAATCACCAACAAAGTCAGAGCTTACGCATTGCAGGACAAGGGTCTTGATACGGTACAGGCGAATCTGGCGCTGGGCTTTGAGGCCGATCTGCGGGACTATGGTATAGGTGCTCAGATTCTCTGCGATCTCGGGCTCTCCAGTATCCGGCTGCTGACAAATAATCCTCGGAAGATAGTGGCACTTCAGGGTTTTGGACTTGAGGTTGTGGAGCGGGTGCCAATAATTGTAAAGCCCAACCGCCGGAATATCGGTTACCTGGTGACCAAGCGTGACCGGCTTGGCCATCTGCTGGGTGATATTGAGAAAGGAGTCGGTCATGGAGACAAGAGAGTTCAAAGGCAGGCTTGACGCAAGTGGTCGGATTTTCGGAATCGTAGTCTCGCGGTTCAACGAGCTGATATCAAAACAGCTGCTCAACGGGGCTTTGGATTGTCTGGAACGGCACAACGCGAAGGGCGTCGATGTGTTCTGGGTTGCCGGTGCTTTTGAGGTTCCTCCGGTGGTACGGCAGTTGGCTGCTAGCGGTAGATACGACGGACTGATTGCGCTGGGTGCAGTTATACGCGGTGATACACCCCATGCCGAATACATCTCGGCTGAGGTCGCCAAAGGGGTGGCAAAGGTCTATTTCGATACTGGTGTACCGGCCACATTCGGGGTGATAACCGCTGAGACCTTGGAACAGGCGCTGGAGCGGGCTGGCGCAAAGGCAGGTAACAAGGGCTGGTTTGCGGCTCTTTCGGCGATCGAGATGGTTGGCCTGCGTCAGTTCCTGCACCAGCCGAAGTCGAACCCGCAAGCCTAGGTTGCGATGACGCAGCGCCGTCTGGCGCGCGAGTGCGCGCTGGAAACCCTTTATCGTATGGAACTGGTTGGCGACGATCCGGAAGCGACAATCGAGGAGCTGCTGGCGCGCAAGAACCCGTCGCAGGAAGCTGAGAATTATTTGCGCCGCTTGGTCAGAGCAGTCAGAGAACACCAGTCCGAAGTGGACCGGGTGCTGCGTTGGCATCTGCACCGCTGGCGGCTCGAGCGGCTCACCGTCTTGGACAGGACAATTCTGCGTATGGCCGGTGTTGAGTTGCTCTTTTTTGAGGATGTGCCGCCAAAGGCAGCGATCAACGAGGCAGTGGAACTGGCCAAGAAGTTCGGGGACGACCGGGCAGGAGCATTTGTCAACGGCGTGCTCGATGGGGTCTATCGCGAGGCGGCATCAAAGAAGAGCCAGAAAGATACCTGCAGAGGATGATCTCTGAGGCCGGAGTTCGGGGAAAATGAGACTCGGAATATTTTCTGACGTACACGCCAATCTTGAGGCACTACAGGCTGTTTTGAAGGCTCTCCGTGCAGAAGGGGTGAACCATTTTATCTGCTGTGGAGATGTCGTTGGCTATGGTCCAGATCCCAATGCCTGTGTTCAGGTGCTGCGTGAGCTGCGGTGTCCGACGGTCGCGGGTAATCACGAATATGGTTTGTTAGGTAAAACACCGCTGGATCATTTCAACCGGACTGCAAGAGATGCGGTTCTCTGGACACGGGCGCAGCTGAGAACCGACGAACGGATCTTTCTGGACGAGCTGCCACTCAGCGATAATCTGGAGCCCCTGCTCGTTGTTCACGCGGCTCCATCGAATCCGACTGCTTGGGGATACATATTCACTGTCAGTGAGGCAGAGGAAGAGATGCGGGAGTTTTCTTCAGCCATATGCGTTATCGGTCACACCCACTATCCGTTCGTGGTCGAGAAGCCACCGCAACAGTCCGGC
>JBDRUL010000090.1:0-5617 GCA_039801305.1 Caldifarciminota bacterium
AAAATCCGTATACAATCGTGGCTTTTGCCGAGCCCGAGCGAAGCGAGGGCGAGGCAACAATCGCCCAAAATCCTAATTCTGAAAATTGGCGGAGAGGGCGGGATTCGAACCCGCGATACGGTCTTACCCGTATAACCGCTTAGCAAGCGGTTGCCTTCGGCCGCTCGGCCACCTCTCCTTGCACTTCACAGCTCAACACCTGCACCTGAACATCGAACCTTCTGCAATCTCCAACCAGGCGGAGGGCGCAGGATTCGAACCCGCAAGGCCCATCGCTGAGCCGGCAGATTTCAAGTCTGCTGCCTTACCAGTTAGGCTAGCCCTCCGTGCGTTCAAACTGTTCACTTCTAACTGTTCCGGGGCTCATTATAGAGCAAAGGCAGCAGGTGTCTAGCACCGCAGTCAGCGCTGAGAACAGAACAGGTCAGCGCGTCCCTACCGGAACACCTCTCAGCACCACCAGCTGGAATCGCCACCGGAACTGGCACTGCACCATGTACAGCACACTCGTCAGCGCCTGTATCCGGACTGCCTTCAGGAGAGTAGTCTGCGTCCCTGCCAGAATGCCGGACAACACCCCACCCTGCACATGCGACTGCGCCCGCATCAGCACCCAAGTCAGAACACCCCACAGGAAACAGACCTGGTAGACTCACGAGTTCTGGCATTGGAACCGGGTCAGTACCGCTGCCAGCACTCAGGATAGCACCTGGGGAATTGTCCCGGGACTGTCCAGGGGGACAGCCGGGTTGCCAGCAGCGCCCACACCACAACCTGAATAACTGCCGATATTTACAGCAATGCCAACTCCTATTTGACAGCGGTGCTGACCGTTCTATAATTTCCTGGCTTTGCTGTACTGTGGCGGCAGTCCAAAGAGAGGCTGAGGTACTGCCGATAAGTGGGCCAAATGGGTTACAGTCTAGGTTTCTCAATAGTAGTGTGCTGAAAGGAGGCCGGGATGCGTAGTCTGTTATTAGCTGCTCTATTCATTGTGGCGTCTGCCAGCGCTGACACGCTGCTGGTGCAGGATTTCGATACCATCTGGTCGACAAACAGTCCGCCGGGTGGATGGCAGATAGTACACTTCGACACCTTCCAGCGGGTCAACGACTGGCATCCGGTGGACTCGTTTGCCCCACCATGGAACACGCACCCCACTATGTACGCTGGCATCTGGTATGATCCGCGGGTGGACTCAACACTTGACATCATCATGACCCCGCCCATCAACGCCAGCGGCTTCCGCGGACTCGCTATCATCTGCTCCACCTACTTCTCCCATCGTGGACCCAACCCCTACACTGCTGAAATCCGTTACTCAACTGACGGCGGTGTGACCTTCCCACATCTTGTCCGTAGCTACTACGGTCAGAACGTTGGTCCGGCAATTGAGTCTCTCCCACTCGGCAGTGGCGCCAATAATCAGACAAATCTGGTCATCGCCTGGATATTCGATGGCAGCCTCCTTGACATCAACTGGTGGGCATTCGATGACGTTGCCGTAGTCGCCGAGCCGATAGTCGCCTACGATATCCGCTGCGCTGCCATCAGAGAACCAGACCCATACGAGCTGCCGGGCACTTTGACTCCTGCAGCCCGCTTCCGCAATGCGGGGCTTATGGATCAGTATGATATCCCGGTCTTCTGTAACCTGTACGACAGCACCGGAACTCTCCTGCAGGCATGGAGCGACACGATCGACACCCTTCTCTCTTTAAGCGGTGAGCGTGTCAAGTTCTTCTCGCCTCCGTTCAATATCGACACTGGCCACTTCTCCATTGAGTTCTACTGTGCTGCTGACTCTGACTATGTCCGCTCCAACGACACTCTGCGCCGCGACTTCATCGTCTCCAGTATTGAAATGCTGGCAAATGACGACGGCTCTCCCAGCGGCTATCTCTCCTGGCCGCTTGGCACCTATGGCTGGTCTGCCCGCTTTGCCCCGACCGGCAGTTTCTACATTGAATCTCTGCAGGTCTATCTGAACTCTCCCACACCGGTGAAGCAGCGCCGTTATCAGCTTGCCATAGCCCGAGACAACAGCGGCACCCCGGGTGAGTTTGTCTTTCTCACTCCTATCCAGTTTGCCAGCCCCGGTACCGGCTGGAATTCGGTCTACATCGGCGCCCGCGGCGACGAGATCCAACCCGGCTCACCCTTCCATGTTGTCTATCTGCAGGTTGGCGAGCCGCCGGAGTGCCCCGCCCTTGGTCAGGACGGCAATCTGGACAGCACCAATGCCTATCATGAGTATCTCAGCGGCACTTATCAACCGACCTCTCCGCCCGGCGACCTGATGATCCGGGTATTCATCAACCGGCAATCCATCAATCCGCAACCCCCGTACGATGTGCGGACGGTATTCGTTGAGACCCCGGGCTATGAGGTCTGGCATCGGCCTTACAACGCTTCTGTTCCCATCTCTGCCCGCGTACACAACTTCGGATTCGGCGACCTTTCTGATGTCGTGGTAGCCTGCACCATATTTGGCACCATGGCTCCCGTATACACCAGTACGACCACCGTCGCCACTCTGCCGGCTGGCAGCGAAGCTACGGTGGCATTTGCCGACCCGTGGTATCCTGTTTTCTCGGACGAATACAAGATTATCGTAACGGCATCCACCAATCCGCTGCAGCCTGATCCGATACCAGACAACAACCGCAAGAAGTTTGACTGTGAGATACTGAAGGGAGCCTACACCGGTTCTTCTGGTGACCTTGCCTGGATTGACTCTGACACCATTGGCGGTCCCGTATTCAACTGGATTGAACCAGACACCAACAATGTCCTCATCGCCTCCGGACCTGACGCGCGCATCTATGCGCCGTTCTACTTTGACTTCCCCTGGGGTGATACCACCTACGCGAACGCTTATGTCTGCGACAATGGCTGGCTCTCACTTGGCCACCAGCCTGGCACCTATGCGCCCAATCCAGACACTATTCCTTCTACTGCCCAACCCAACGCCGCCTTCTTTGCGTGGTGGCGCGATCTGGGGTTCGGCCCGGCCTATGGCGGTGGCCGGGTGTACTGGCAGGTGATGGGACAGTCGCCAAACCGCAAGTACGTAGTCACCTGGTACAACGGCAGAGTCTTCGGAGCGGACACTGCCAACAAGGTCACTTTCCAGATGATCCTCAATGAGAACGGCACGGTCGTGTTCCAGTATCTGGACGTTTTCTGCGGCAGTCTGGAGTACAATCGCGCCCGCTATGCCTCCATTGGCGTAGAAAACCGTGATGGCACTGTGGGCGCAAACTACCTCTATGCGGTGCCGCCGCTGTCTAAGGGCAGGAACAACCCGCAGAACCGTCTAAGTGCGGGCAGAGCAATCAAGTTCTTCCGTCGGTTCCGTGATGCGGCTGCCCTGGACATCAAAGTCCCGGCGCTCTATGTATTCCCGGAATCGATAAGGCCACGTGTCCAGATTCAGAACTACGGCACGGTCGGTGACTCAATATGGACGTTTCTCTCGATAGTACCCGGCACCTACCGCGATTCGGTTCTGGTAGTAGGGCTGCCAGCCGGCGCTGATACGCTGATCGACTTCAGCACCAGCTGGCGCGCGGACTCCGGCACCTATGTTGCAGTCTGCAGTGTGGCGATGGACGGGGACGAAAGACAGGGCAACAATGTCGTCAGCAGAGTCTTCAGCGTTTCGCCCTGGGTACAGCGGCCGGACATCGAGGCAGGCTGGTACCGTCGCCGGGTGAAGAACGCCACCCTAGCTTACGCTCCCACGACCGGCAAGCTCTACGCAATGAAAGGCTCCAACACCAACGAACTCTGGAGCTATGACATTGCCACCGGCAAATGGGAGTCGCTGGCAAGTATGCCGCTGGCACCATCCAACTCAAAGGCAAAGGACGGCAACGACATCACCTTTGATCCCTATGGCGGCGCTAAAGGACGCCTCTGGGCAATAAAGGGTGGTGGCCGGACCGACTTCTACTCCTACGACATCGCCACCAACACTTGGACGATCCGTCCGTCGCTACGGGCTCCGGTCAACCTGTTCCGGGCGCCAAAGAAGGGCGCGGCTCTTGCCTATGTTCCCACAGTCGGCGACTCCGGCTCAGTCTACTGCATCCCGGGCAATAACAGCCTCTTCTTCTATCGCTACAACATCAGCGACAGCACCTGGGACACCTGTCCGTCGGTTCCGATCAAAGTGGTCAACCCCCGGCCATGCAAGTTTGGTTCAGACCTGGTGTTTGACGGTGACACTGCCATCTGGCTGCTTAAGGGCACAAACACAACCGAGATATGGCCTTTCAATCCGCTGACCAACCGGTGGGGTGAAATGCTTGACGATGTCTCGCTCCTCGGTCCCCGCAGCAAGCGGGTCAAGGCCGGTGGCTCAATCACCTATCTGAACGGGCATCTCTACGTGCTCAAGGGCGGCAACACGCTTGAGTTCTGGGACTATGCCTTTGCCAGGAATGACTCTTGGCATCAGCGGCCAGACATCCCGATCGCCTGGGGCGGTCGCCGCATCAAGGTAAAGCGCGGCTCGGCAATGGCAGCGACCGACTCAGCTATCTTCTGTCTCAAAGGCTCCTACAGCTACGAGTTCTGGGAGTATCGACCCGGAACTGATCCGCGCACTTTCTCGGTCTCCCAGCCGCCTGAGCGCTCCGGAGTAATGTCCGAGAGAACCACAACGGCAGAATCATGGCTGCGGCTGAATGCCAACCCGGCTCGTGGCGGTGTCAGAATCGCCTTTGGCCTCAGTGCAGCCGGTAACGCACGTCTGCGGATCTACGATGCGTCAGGCATACTGGTCAGAACTCTGGTCGACGCACCGCTCTCCGCGGGTCAGCACTGGACAGTCTGGGACGGTCGCATCCCCGGCAACCGGACAGCTGCTGCCGGAGTCTACTTCGTCAAGCTGGAAGTCGGCGACCGCACGTTGGGACAGAAGCTGATTCTGCAACGCTAGCCGGACGCAAGAAAACTGAGGCAGGTGGCTATCCATGCCACCTGCCTCTTTTTCTAATCTGGTAGCTAGAAACGGTACCAGAGGTAAACTGCAAGAGCAATCAGTAGCACCACCATTGAAGTCACCGCGATGGTCAGGCCGAAGGTAAAGGTGGCGAACCCCAGGCTAACCGTAGCAGTTGGAATCCCGACCTGTACAGCTTTGAAGAAGAAATCACGCACCGGCCCGGCGGGAAAAAGCCCGGACAGGAAGAATGAAAGGACACTGCCAGCAACCGTGGCAACTATTACCGCCAGCACCAGGAGTGCTATCGAGCGACCACCGGCTCGAACTCCTCGGCTCTTCATTTCATGGAATATACCGAGCCTGACGCATTCATCAAGATCAGAAACATCTTCATCTGTTCAGCAGACAAAATCGACGGGTCGACCGCAGCTGGAACATCTGCCCTCTGAACAGTTCACAACTCTGCCAGCGTACGCCGAGCGGTCGATCAACACAGTCCTGCATCCCGGGCAGAAGGTATCCCGATACTCTGGCGGAGCGCTGACATTGCCAACAAAGACATAGTCAAGTTCCTCCCGTGCTCGCGCCGCCGCCGTCAACAGCCGCTCCACTGGCGTAGCCGGCTCCTTTGCCAGATGCCGCGGAAAATAGCGTGAGAAATGA
>JBDRUL010000091.1:0-5608 GCA_039801305.1 Caldifarciminota bacterium
CTGAAAAAGAAAATAGGCGACAAGCAGCAGACCTGTGTAATACACCTTCTGGACATGTCCGGATAGCAGTTGCAGACCTATGACCATTCCGCACAGCAGGAAGTTGACAAACCGTTGACCGGTCATTCCCCGATGCAGGAAGAGCAGTGCGAAAGGCAGGAGGGTCGAACCGATGAGGCGGCCATCATGTCCGGCAAATGTGAGCGTTACGAGGCTGCCGGCAAACATGTAGGCGATGCCCGCAAGTCCACTGGTAATCAGTCCTACTTTGTGTTCTTTCATGAACAGATAGGTACCCAGCCCGGCGAGGAACAGATGCAACACAAATGTCCACGCCCAGACGATGTGCACGGGCAGAAACAGACGCAGAAGAATCGTGGGATAGAACAGGTCGCCGAAGAACGCGGCAACGGTGGGCTGGCCACACAGAATGTCAGGTTGCCAGAAAGCAATCTCGTGGTGCGTGCGGATGTAGTCAGCCATGAAGCAGCGGGCAGCATAGCCGCCATCGCCGATGAAATCAGTCCCGAAGAGCATCCGCGTACCAAAGAGAAATCGGACAAAGAAGAGGCAGGGCAGAGTAAACAGGATGATAATTATCAAACGGTTGAGAGCACGTTCAGAGATAGCGGGCGTCAAGACAGGTGAGTGAGCGGCGCTGGCAGTTGCGATTGAATGCCGCTGTCGTCTGTTCATATAGCCTCCTGATTTTCTAGCCCGGGTGAGTTTCTTTGCCCTTCCGCAGCAACGGCAGACAAAGGACAGCCATCAGGATTTCGCTGGTGGTCATCCAGATTCTCGTCACGATGGCCGATATAGCGTCAAAGGGTGGTGTCATTGCACGGTTGAGGATCTCCGTGTAGAACCATTCCCGGACCCCCAAGCCGGCCGGGGCAACCAGCACGAGAAAGCCGATTATCCAAGAGATGGAGTAGCCCCCGACCAGTATCGGTAGATGCCGGATATGAAGAGAATAGAAGGAGTTGATGAGGACATAGCAGCCGAAAGATTGCACAAACCAATCAAGCATGTAGAGTCCGGTTAGAGCGAGGATTGCTGGATACGAAAGATGTAGCTCGAAGACCGGTTGTCGCATCAGCTTCAGTGTCCACCGGAGCAGCCGGTTGAGAATCGGTGGCAGTGCAGCAATAAGCCCAATTGGAATCAGAGCAAATGTGACAGGTACGAATCTAGGCAGTTGCTCACCCCGAACGATCATTACGGTGAAGCCGATTCCCAGAAGCAAAGCTGCAGCCAGCAGAGCGAATCCGATCTCGAGGGCAACACTTGCTAGGCTCCGGGCAACAGGGATTCCTTCGCGGCTGGCCAGCGACATCCGGCCCAGTGTGAACCAGACCTTGCCGGGGGCGTACTTGCCGAGCTGAGTTACGGTCATGATCGCCATGCATTTCAGTACTGACAGCCTCTCACCGAGTCCGCGCAGCAGCAGATGCCATGTGAGACCGCCAAGAGGAAAGTGGAACAGGAGAAGGATGAGATAGGATCCAATCAGAGGGAGCAGGCGCAGCTGCAGGTGGTATTCGCCGAGACGGTGCCAGTCAGATGCGAGCCTTCTGCCGAGGAAGTAGAACGCAGTCAAAACGACGAGAGTGCCGAGGGTGAAACGCAACAGGCGCAGGAAGGGGCTGGGATTTCCGGTGTTTGCCGGGGTGTTCATTGCCCGCCGGTGAGAACGCGGTTGTAGATGGTAAGCATCCTCTCTGTGATTGTCTGCCAGGAGTAGTTCCTTCTGACGTGCTGATAACCGTTTTCTGCCAACCTTCGGGCGAGAACCTCGTCGGTCAGCACTCGGCGTAGGGCGTCAGCCAGGGCGACAGGGTCGGCTGGCGGCACTGCCAGTCCGGTCTGATTGTCGATGACAAGGTCAGTGATTCCACCGACACCGGATGCGACCACCGGTTTGCGATGACTCATCGCATCGATAATGACCACGCCTAGACCTTCGGTATCACCCTTGGAGTCGATCACTGCCGGCAGGACGAAAACATCACAGCTGTGATAAAGGTTTTCCAGCCTTTCTGTTGGAACAAATCCGTGGAAAGTGACATGTTGCTCGATAGCAAGTTTCTGTACCAGTGACCTGAGTGATGCTTCGTCTGGGCCGGTGCCGACGATATTCAGATGTACTTTCATCTCCTTGAGAAGGATTGCGACTGCTTCAACAAGGTAGGGTACACCCTTGCGCTCGACCAGCCGTCCGCAGAAGAGAATCTGCTTGACTGGTTGTCGAACAGCAGGACGTTCTGACGAGTACTCACCGGCAGTGGTGCCATAGGGAACAATCGTGACCGGACGGTCACGCATGGACTGTATCTGCCTGACCGTATAGGTTGAATTGGCAGTGATTGCAGCAGCACCGCCAATTGCCCACCATAGGAAAGGTCGCAGCAGCTTCATCCCGTGCCGGACAGCCATCAGCTCAGCACCGTGGAAGCTGATTACTATAGGTGCTCCGCAGCCGAGCCGGGCTGCCCAGCCGAAAAGGTAATGGGGTAGCGGCCAGTGGACATGGATAATGTCAAATCTCTCTTGCCTACACAGACACCAGACTGCCAGCGAGCCGCAGAAGAGATAGGATACTGCCTTGATCTTGTTCAGGAGTCCCTTGCGTACGCGGTCTACCGCAGTTTCGTCATGGGTCAGGTCTTCCCAGCGCTTCGGGAAATAGCGGAAGCGGACAACAGGGATGCCGAAGATGGTCTGGTTGCCCAGACCACGATAGGAGGATGTGAAGACTGTGATGTCCATTCCGCGCTCGTGCAGAAGGCGGATGGTCTCGACCAGCCAAGGGGTAATTACGTCATTTTCGGAGCGCGGATAGGCAGTGACAATGTAGAGGACCCGGGGCATGCTGAAGTAACCGCTGGCTGTTTTGCCCGGTTCTTGGCAGCAGGACAGCTGCCCACCGAGCAGCTACTTCATGAAGGCCATGTCCCGGGTGATCCGGGCTTTCAGCCGTCGGGCAGCGTTGGTGTGGATAATATGATGACGGGCTGCCCGGTCGATGGTCGCCTGCACTTCGGGAAACAGCTTCTGCGCTTCTTCACGTGACTTGGCAGATCGGATTCTGCGGATGGCGGTCTTCAATGCCAGCCGGCGGCTGCGGTTGCGGAGCCGCCTCTTGGCTGTCTTACGAACGTTCTTGATGGCAGACTTTGTTCTCTTCGCCAATCTTCCTCCGAGGCAAGAACAGTGGTGCCGGGACACAGAATCGAACTGTGGACACCGGGATTTTCAGTCCCGTGCTCTACCAACTGAGCTATCCCGGCAGAGTTTGAGAATTGTAGGATGCAGACGTTGAAAGTCAACCTCCGTATGAGAGTCCGTGCGAGTGGTTCATGGTAGTAACCGGGCTGGGCTGGAACAGCCAGCAAGCTTGACTTCACTGGTGGTGGTATTAAGATACCCAACAAAAATCTGATGCCCACCGAATTGAACGAGGTTCTACCCCTCGTCGCCAAGCCGATACGCTACACCGGCGGTGAGTACAACTCCCTCTACAGAGAGCCAGCACCCGGCCGGGTGAGTTGGGTGTTAGCGATGCCGGATGTGTATGAGATCGGAATGTCCAACTACGGTCTGCGGGTGCTGTATTCGGTAATCAACAGACTGGAATTTGCGCACTGCGAGCGCAGTTACGCGCCGTGGCCCGACTTTGGCAGGACACTAGCGGAGGGGAGGCTGCCGCTGTATGCCTTGGAGTCAAAGCGACCGGTGCGGGAATTCGACATACTTGGTATCTCACTGCAGAGTGAACTCTGCTACACTAATCTGCTCTACCTTTTGGAGCTGGCGCAGATACCGCTGTCTGCTCGGGAGAGGGGAGATGGGATACCGCTGGTGATTGCCGGTGGTCCTTGTACGGTGAACCCGCTGCCGGTGGCACCCTTTGTGGATGCATTCGTAATTGGCGATGGCGAGGATGTGGTGCGAGAGATCAGCAGAGTGTGTGCCGAGACTGATCGGCGTGCAAGAGTGCGTCGGCTGGAGATGCTTGCCGGTATTGAAGGAGTTTATGTACCTGCCGTGCACGACCGACGACAGGTCAGGGTGAGACGTAGGGTAGTGAAGAGGCTGCTGGAAGAGGATACACCGTATCCACCACTTGTGCCCATATGTGAGATCACCCATGATCGGTTGACAGTCGAGATTACCCGTGGTTGCACGCGCGGTTGCCGGTTCTGTCAGGCGGGGATTATCAACCGGCCAGTGAGGATGCGACCACCGGATGAAATAGTGCGGTTGGCAGAGCGGGGGATAAGAGCCAGTGGCTGGGAAGAGGTTTCACTGCTTGCGCTTTCAGCCTTGGACTACCCTGACCTTGCCGGCCTTGTGCGGCGTCTGAATCTGCGACTGCGGGAGCGGAGGGTGGCAATATCGCTGCCTTCGACGCGAGGAGAGGACTTTACCACTGAGTTGGCGCTCGATTTGCAGGACGTGAAGAAAAGTGGTCTGACGTTTGCGCCGGAGACTGCTTCCAGCCGGTTGCGGGCGTTCATCAATAAGAACATCTCCGAACTGCGGATCATTGATTCTGTCCGGAACGCGATCGACGCGGGCTGGGCAGGAGTGAAGCTCTACTTCATGGTCGGCTTGCCCCGGGAGACTGACGCCGACCTCGATGAAATTGGTAGGTTTGTAACTGAGATTGCGAAGTTGTGCCGGGGAAGGACAGTACGGTTCAATCTGACACCGTTCATTCCTAAACCGCATACGCCCCTGCAGTGGGCGGGTTTTGCAGACGTTGACATGCTCAGGTACAAGTTGGACAGGCTGAAGTCAGCCCTGACCAGGCGGAATGTGAAGCCGAAGTGGGAGAATCCGGAGTCGTCGCTGGTTCAGGCACTTCTGGCAAGAGGTGATGAACGGCTGGCACCGGTGATTGAGCGGGTATATCGCCGAGGAGGGGTGTTTCAGGAATGGTCGGAGTTCTTCGCCATCGAACGCTGGGTTGATGCCTGTCAGGAGGTAGGGGTTGATCCCGCTGAGTATCTTGACGAACGGCCAGTGGCAGCACAACTGCCCTGGGACTTTGTAGACGTTGGCGTCAGTCGGCAGTTTCTCGAGAGAGAGTATTCAAGAGCACTTGCCGGGCAAGAGACACCTGACTGTGCCCGGGCAGGCTGTTCCGGCTGTGGGGCATGCTCTGAGGGCCGACCGCCAGCACCACCGCAGCCTGAGGCGACCGAGGGTGAGAGCGGATACGGCCGGAGGATAAGAGTCGGTCGCGGGTACGATGAACTGAAGACTAGGCTGCGGTTGAAGTATGAGGTGGGCGAGCCGTTCCGGTTCGCTGCTCATCTTGACCGGGTACGGGCGCTGTACCGTTCACTGCGTCGAAGCGATCTGCCGATAGTCTATACCAAGGGCTATTCACCCAAGCCGATGCTCTCATTCGGGCCACCGCTGCCAGTGGGGTTGCTCTCAGACGGTGAGTACGTCGATCTGTTTCTGTCGTACTGTTATTCGGGCAACATCGTCAGTGACCTGGGAATGTTCCTTCCCAAGGGGTTGAGAATCGTAGCAGCGAAGCCCGTGCTCATGTCAGCGGCTGCACTTGGGCAGTCTATCAATATGGCGCGGTATA
>JBDRUL010000092.1:0-5601 GCA_039801305.1 Caldifarciminota bacterium
TCCACCGAAACCAAGATCCGCATCAACACGAAGACCGGCTTTGTCGATACCAGCGAAGTCGAATGGGTCATCAACCCGTACGACGAGTACGCGATCGAGACCGCGCTGCGCCTGCGCGAACAAATCAAGGCTGGCTCAGTGACCGCTGTCTCTCTGGGTCCTGAACGCACCAAGACCGCGCTGAGAACTGCGCTGGCAATGGGTGTTGATGACGCAGTTCATGTCTGGGATGAAGCCTTTGGCGGCATCGATTCCCTGTCCACTGGCCGGGTTCTTGCCACGGCTCTGAAACGGCTCTCTTTCGACGTCGTCTTCTGTGGCAAACAGGCGATCGATGATGATTTCGCTGCGGTTCCACCGGCAATCGCCCACTTTCTCGGCATTCCCCACGTCTCGGTAGTACCCGAAGTTGCTTTGAACCAGGGAGAAGCTGCTGAACTTACCGCGCACCGGGAGGTGGAAGGCGCCACTGAAGTCGTGCGCGTGAAGACTCCGTGCCTGATCACCATTCAGAAGGGTAAGTACGAACCACGCTACCCTACGTTGAAGCTGATGATGGCTGCAAAGAAGAAAGAGATACCCAGACTGGGCGCAGCTGAACTGGGTATCGATCCCGCAACGCTTACCAGAAGGATTGTCTATCTTGGCGACCGGCTGCCGCCGGGCCGCAAGCCGGGTCAGGTCCTTACCGGCGAGCCGGCTGAACTCGCCAGGGAGCTCGTCCACCGGCTGCGCGAAGAAGCACGAGTCATCTAGCCGGAGTGGAAAGCATGTTCGATCGCAAACTGTCGCAGGAAAGGCTGCTGGTAGGAATCGGCGGCAATATGGGCGCGGGCAAGACAATGGTTGCCAATGAGCTCCGCCGTTACGGAGCAAAGGTTATCGATGCCGACCAGCTTGGCTGGTCACTCCTGCACCGCGGCTCACCGGTGTACAAGCAGCTGGTAACAGCCTTCGGCAAGACAATTCTCAACAAGTCCGGACAGATAGATCGGTCAGTACTGGGCAAGCTGGCATTTGCGAACCGTCGTTCTCTCAAGAAACTCAACTCGATCGTCCACCCACCACTGATTGATAAGCTGCGTCAGGAGATCGCTCGTCACCGCAAGGGACTGGTCGTGCTTGACGCCGCGCTGCTCTTTGACTGGGGACTGGAGAAAGAGGTCGATGTCTCCATCCTGGTTACGGCTCCGGAGCGACTGAAACTGCGCCGCCTGATTGAGGCCGGAATGGACCCGGCCGAAGCCGAAGCGCGACTGAAGCTGCAGACACCGGACGCCCGACTCTGGCGCCGTGCTGATTTCGTACTAGAGAACAAGGGATCTCTGGCCGAGCTTCGCCGCAAGTCCCGCGCTCTCTGGAACTTCTTCTACAGTTCCCGATTCCAGAATCTCAAGAACCGGCGCCGCGCCAGCGCCTAGACAAGAAACGTCAGACGTGAAGCACCGCGTGTAGATGAACTGGCCAAGGCTCGTTCAGATTCCCCTGCGTGAAATTGAGTGTCGCGACCGGCTGGTCAGTGCTGTCACGCCCTACATTCTTGAATTCAGCGAGGTCGCAACACTTGCCCAAGACCTGCTCGACACCTGTCGCCGCTTTATCGACCCGACACTCACAGCTCTCGGTAGCAGAATACGGGAATCGAACTCGGACACCTATCCACTTCTCAGAGACGGGGTCGAAGCCGGAAGATTCCACGTTGTTTACGACATTGACGAGACCCGGCTCGCCATAGAGCTTCCCGGCGAAGGCGCAACCAAGTTCTACCGCCTGCTCCGCGAACAGCGCATCATCAGGCCCGACCTTGCCCAGATACAGCAGCTGATGTCCGGCGACTTCTCCGAAACGCTGGCGGCAATACTATGGCAGGTTGGTGCAATCAAGGTGAGCCTTGGTGACCTGCGACCACTCTTCAAGGTGGACGGGAACCGCAACCGCAGCCCCATCTATATCGACGTCAAAGGGCTGTCAAACTATCCCGAGGTCAGCGACTTCGTTATCAGCGCTGCCGCCCTGCTCGTACACAATATCGACTTCGATCTGGTCTGCGGAATCGAGGCCGGCAGTATCTCGATCGCTGCGCTGCTGGCTCAGAAACTGGCACGACCGATGTTCTTTATCCGACGCGAGCTGCGCCATCCGGAGGCGAGCATGTTCGAGGGGATCAGGCCTCACCAGCTCTTTCGCAGGAAAGTGCTCCTAGTTGACGATACGCTGGTGCATGGCTGGACAAAGACCAGAGCCATCAAAGAGGTTCGCAACCACGGCGCCAGAGTGGACGCCTGCTTTGTTGTCTTCGACCGCCAGCAGGGTGGCGAAACCGACCTTGAACATATGGGTGTACACCTATACTCGCTTACCAACCGCACGGCGGCACTCTCGCCGAAGGTGCCGCGTGAGATCAGCCTTTTGACCGACCGGGAGTATGCCGAGCTGGTTGAGTACTTCCAAGACCCCGGCAGCTGGCATGAGCGACGCGGCCTGAAGTTTCACCGTTTCGCGCCACAGGACTTTGACGCCAGTGCGTAGGGCGTCAAGCCTTTTTCTTGACCCAATATGGCGACAACATAGAATCACGCTCAGATGATCTCCGGCATTGGCGCCACGCGCATGAACCTGATGCGGTTGAAGAGGCGTCTGGCTCTTGCCCGGCGCGGACACAAGCTGCTCAAGGACAAGCAGGAAGAGTTGTTGCGCCGGATAATAGCTCTCGTCGCAGAAGTCCGCTCACTTCGTCAGGTCGTCGGGGACGGGCTTTCGCGCGGCCTCGATCGACTGGCTGTTGCCCGGGCATTGATGGGCGACGACGATTTCGAGGTGGCGCTGATGAAACCCTCCCGCAAACTCGAGCTTGAGGTTAACTACCGCAGTATTCTGAATGTCCGGGTGCCGACGTACCGGCTGAAGAGATCGGGCGATCTGTTCTGCTATGGTTTTGCCCACACCTCAGCCGAACTGGACATAGCGTTGATACAGCTCGACAGACTCCTTGATCAGATGGTCAAGCTGGCAGAAAAACAGCAGGCCTTGAAGCTGCTGGCAAAGGAGACTGAGCGCACCCGGCGCCGGGTCAACGCCCTTGAGTACGTCCTGATTCCGGGAATAGAAGAGACGATAAAGTTCATCCAGCTCAAGCTCACTGAGGCCGAAAGGGGCGACCTTGCCCGACTGATGCGGGTAAAGGAGATAATCCGTGGCCAGGAGTAGGCGCTGGGTTGCGTGGATTCTCTTCTGTATCTGGGTTATCGGCACCTTCGTCGCACTGAACCTGCCGCTGGGCACTCAACCCCAGCTCATCCGCCGAGGACTCGACAAGAGCATTCACACCGGACTCTTCGTCGTAATGGGAGTACTTGGCCAGGCAGCTGCACCCTGGGCACATCTGCTATTCACCGGACCCTATGCCTTCGGCGTGGAGTGGCTGCAGCGCAAACTGCCATTTAAACGCGAATACAGCACAGTAGACCTTGCCTCTAACCTGCTCGGTCTGGCGCTGGGCGTCATCTGCTGCGAGCTGGCAGCGAAACTGAGGTAGTCCTGTATGAAAAGTCACACTTCGAGCGCCACGCGTCCCAAGGGAACAATAGACTTCCTGCCCCGGCCGACGTCGGCCGAGTCCGGTCTGTTTGACTCTGAACAGAAAACACAGGTTGAGCAGCTCTTCCGGGATACTGTCCGGCGCTACGGATTTCGCGAGATAGTAACTCCTGTTTTCGAACATAGCGAGCTGTTCACAAAGTCAGCAGGTGATAGCTCCGACATTGTCACCAAAGAGATGTACTCTTTCACCGACCGCGCTGACCGGCAGCTGGTTCTGCGCCCAGAAGGAACCCCTGGTGTAATCCGCGCTGTACTCAGCGCCGGCATACGCCTGCCGGCAAGACTCTTCTATGTCGGACCCTTCTTTCGCTACAGCCGTCCACAGAAAGGCAGGTACCGCCAGTTCCACCAGCTTGGAGTCGAGGCTCTTGGCGAAGCAAGCCCGCTGGCCGACGCCGAGCTCATCCGGCTCGGCCAGGAGTTCTACAGATCAGTGGGAATACTCGACTGCACCACCGCAATCAACTCCATCGGCTGCCGGCTGTGCCGCCCACTTTTCCGCGACCACCTGAGGGCATTTCTGCTGGAGAGACAGCAGGACTTCTGCGACGACTGCCGGCGCCGTATTGAGCTAAATCCCCTACGTGTCTACGACTGCAAACTCGCATCCTGTCAGGCGGCATTGGACAAGGCACCCCGGCCGATTGGTCACCTCTGCCCGGAATGCAGGGGGCATTTCGAGGCGGTATTGGAAGACCTCCGCCGCAGTAACACTGCCTTTTCCATCAACGACCGGCTGGTTCGCGGACTCGACTACTACAGCCGGACGACATTCGAGTACACCGGTCCTGCCCTTGGCGCGCAGGACTCCCTTGGTGGTGGCGGTCGCTACGACTATCTGATCGGGGATATGGGAGGACAGAACGAACCGGCGGTCGGCTTTGCACTGGGGCTTGAGCGAACCCTCCTTGCTGCCAACAGCAGACTTCAGTCTACGGATACTACACGTCAGCCACTCGTCTTTGTCGTCTGGTTCAGTGATAACGAATTCCCCATTGCGCGCGACCTCGCCGAACAGCTACGTCAGGCAGATGTACCGGCACGCCTGGACTATGAAGCCCTGTCGACCGGGACGGCCAACCCGCTGCGGCACCAGCTGAAGGCCGCCGACGTTGCTGCTGCCCGACTTGCGGTGATCGTGGCGCCCGAAGAACTCAAAGGTGGCGTCTATTCCCTCAAAGACCTCGCAACCGGTGAACAGCACCGAGTTCCCGGTGCCGACCTTGTCAGCTGCATAAGAGGACTGCTGGGCACAGACCGTCCCTAGTCTGTCCCCAGCAGCACATAGTCGCCGATGCTAAGCCCTTCCCCGCTGATCCGCACCACCGCCAGCCAGCGGCCGAAATGGCTGGTTGGTAGCACAAGCTCCAGACGGCTGCTGCCGCTTGAACCTTCTGCAGAAGAGTGCTGTTTCTCCTGCACTGGTCCATCATACGTATCAGTGCCGACAAGCGCGGGATCAGGGTGCTCATCTGCAGGCCAAGCGGCAAACAGAATCCTGCCCGACTTGCCTGGAACCACGCGCCAGTCGTAATCGAAAAGAAGCCGATTTATCCCGAGGTGAAGAAATGGGGCGCGAACATGCCATCCCTCTGTGGTCGAATCCGCCGCCCCGCGTCCGCCGAACGCGCTACTCGCAATGAGAACAGTATTACTGACCGGCCTTGGCGGAGCTGCCTGCAAGCCCTTACCGAAAGGCAGAGATTCAGCTTCAGGTTCACTCCTGCTTACGGCCTCTCCCGCCTTCAGCGTCGCAACCCACTCATCATAGTCTCGATCCCCTTTTGCCTGAGCATGTGCAGCACACAGCGGAACCAGATTGTCGACCGAAGTCCGGCCGCCAAGTTTGACCGGACGGCGGTGTACCAGGACTGAATAGTTCTGAAAGCAGCCCGGTGCGGCGCAGGTAGTACCGCGCAACGAGATAACTGCTGATTCCATCTCTTTGGGCCAGGTGTCGGTACCGACATAAGCAAAGTGGTCTTCGCTCGGGGTCGGCGG
>JBDRUL010000093.1:0-5588 GCA_039801305.1 Caldifarciminota bacterium
AGCGACTGTGGAATGCGACGGCGCGCCTCAAGGTCTCGAGGAATGGGCAGCCCCATGCGCCGTGCTAACCGTATGCTGCCCGCCTGGGCTAACGTAAGTCCGAGCAAGATCATCAGCAACGAGTATTTCCTAAGTATTATCTACCTCCTGATGACTTCATCAGCGGAGAGAGAGGGATTCGAACCCCCGATACCTTTGCAGGTATACGTGATTTCGAGTCACGCGCCATCGTCCACTCGGCCATCTCTCCGAAAACCGGATGATCTCTTACGTCGCCTTCTGAAGAAACCTACCAGCAGTGCTGAAGCCTCTTCTGCAAGAAGCCCCTCCTCCACATTCAGATGATGATTGAAACGATTGTCAACAGCAATGTTATAGCGACTCCCAAGACATCCGAACTTGGGATCACGTACAGCGTATACCACCCTTGCCGGCCTCGCCAGTAACAACGCGCCTGTGCACATCAAACATGGCTCAAGAGTAACAAAAACAGTGGCGCCGGTCAGTCGCCAGTTGCCCAGACTACTGGCAGCAGCACTCAAAGCTAGGATCTCGGCATGGGCAGTGGGGTCTCTCAACGTTTCGGTCCGATTGTAACCCCGACCAATGATTCGATTGTCCAAGACGACAATGCAGCCGACCGGTACTTCGTTATCTGCAGCTGCTCGAGTTGCTTCCTCCAGAGCCAGCCGCATCCAATGTTCGTCGTTACTCCGCAAACGCGCCCGGCGCGACTCGAACGCGCAACCTACGGATTCGTAGTCCGGCACTCTGTCCAATTGAGCTACGGGCGCACCTGTAATGTCAATCTGATTCTAAGCACCCCTACCACAGAGTCAAGGCGGTTGGTAGGCACGCCGTGCTCGCGACCAGACATTTAGAAAGCCGCACACGTAGTTCTAGCCCTACCTGTGCCCGGCGATAACCACGTAGGCAGCAGGATCTGTAAACCCCACGTACATGATGAGCAACTCGAAAACTACATTCACCAAGTATGCAGGGAAAAAACTCAAATAGTGCGCACCATAGTAACTTATGCAAATGAAATCCACCTTCAGAGCAGAACGTTTCAGTAACCTGCAGAACGCTGACGGCCAGCACCTGTCGTACTTTGCGGGAAACGGCGAGGTGCCGACCACCCCCACAGCCGCTAACCTCAATAACCTGGCTACCACACCGGGCGGCATAATGCGGTTCAGCAAGGCAAATGGCGCGAACCGGTAGGAAAAGAGATAAACATACTGGCCACCCGGTTTTAGCAGTCTGGCCTACTCCCGGACGAAAGCAGCGGTATCGGAAAAGTGCTCCATGGCCTATCTCGAAGCAATCATATCTGTCGCCAAGCGGAATTCTATGGCACACGTCCGCCACCAGCAGCTCGTCAATGCCTGCCGCTGCCGCCAATTCGTCTGAAGCTGAGTCCACTGCAACCACTCTGATACCTGTTTGAGCCACACCTGCCAGCACACTGCGCCGACCTGCCCCGACGTCCAGTACAATTGCACCGCTTTTGAGCCAGCTTACTGCTTCTGTCGAGGTGTTACTGAAGACGGTCGAAGGACCTCTCTGCGCGTACGGCAGTAGTTGTTCCACAGACTCGCACATATGCCTGTTTGCACCAAAGAATCCCCGTAGCACGCTCTGTCGAACAGCATCAACGCAGCCTGAAACCATCAATCAACCTCGTTCAAGCATTTGGGCTCGGTTTCCAAGGAAGTCACAACTGACACGTGCAACCATTTCGGTCAATAAACGTCAGAATAGTCGAAGGTGGGAGAGTCGAAGCAGGGGACGGACGACTCATCGAGCCTCCTTTGAGTTCAACAAGGGCGTGCGGGACCGGAGACGGGACCGCACGCCTATAACGCAGATGTATGGCAATCGCCGTCGGGTGAACGAACCTTGCCAACATTACACTTTGTGGCAAGACCTAGGGCTTACGCGGTACGCCCCGTTCAACCAGCGAGCGGTCACTGCAAACTATACCTAGCTGCTCAAGTTCGCGCAGTATCGGTCCGTACAGCTCGGGTAGAAGTGGAATAACAACCCCGCTAATTCTAATCTCCCCTTCAAGCAACAGTCTAGTGGCAATCGCCGCAGGTAAACTGACTGTTCGCGCCATCGCAGTATCGCCGTTGGGAATGCCAAAGTCAATAAGAGAGGACCAGATCTGCCGACGTTGGCCACCGGGATATTCTGCTAGGAACTCATGATGCAACACGATCATATCTCGCTCCCCGGCACGGTAGGACATACGCTCGGTCATCAGGGTTGCCAGAACGTCAATCGCTGCGCCCTGCGAGACTCCCAACTTTCTCTCTTCGAAGAGCCCAAGCCAAGAAAGCCGCTCAAGGGTCGGATGGCCAATCGGCAGCCCAAGCTTTTCAGCCACATCCTGTCGTATGTTACCGCTTCCGGGAACGTAGGTCCTTAGCCACTGTGCTGTGGTCAGGTTAGACAGTCCTGTCTTCACGGTCTCATCATTCAACAATCCCAGGTCGACGATTGCCTTCAAGGTATCACACCATCCCGGATTCCGCAAAGTTCCTCTGAGCATATCTCTGACGCCATCGATACCGTACAAAGAAATGTAAGGTATAGAATCTCTGTTGGGATAGGCCTCAAACTCATGTTCGCTGTTTACCTTCACCCACCAACGATGGGAGAAAAGCTCTCGGCTTGGTACAACCACCTCGGTACCGCCCCTCAGATATCGTGCGTCGTTCCTACCGGCCATTAGAACTCCCCTCGGACTCCAAGAAAACTTGTACCCGAGCGGGTTATCGTTTGCCTCTGGTGCCGGTAACCCACCGCAGTATGAGAGAAATTTCAAAATCTTACCGCCATTCTGTTTGACCCCATGAATTATTCTCATGGCGGACATATGATCGATCCCAGGGTCAAGGCCAACCTCATTCAGTAGTACGACCCCGGCCAACCTTGCCTCAGAATCAAGTTCTCGCATCTGACTACTAACATAGCTTGTAGTAACCAAGTGCTTCCGGTGACGCAGGCAGTGCCTTGCCACACGAACGTGATACGTATATGGGAGGAGACTGACGACCACGTCAGCTCTGCCAACGAGGCGTGTGAGTGCGTCGTCGTCATCAACATTCAAAGCAACACAACTACCGCGAGGATGTGGTCCTAGCAATTCACGGGCCTTAGTTAAGGTTCGAGACGCTACCACCAATTCCAAACCAGGCAACTCTAACAGGTATCGGACGAGTGGCCTAGCGACAAGACCTGCTCCAAGAACAAGAACAGTCTTCATACAGGATTGCTCCCCTCTGTAACTAGGAAATTTCTAACATAGCCATAGCCCGGAGTAAGTTCACCCTTGTGCAGAATAAGGGCTGTACGAATGGGAGTTGGTAAGGGCAACTCCTCCAAAGGCCGACTGAAGTCGACACGCGCAATATCAGGAACGAAGGGTACAAGAGCCTTGCCAAACTCGACAGACGCATCTCGCGGTAGCTCGCAAGGAAGGTTATCTACAGCTAGGATCGTCGGTCCTTTACCCTCCAATCCTTCACGCACTGAATCAGTTGCCGGTTCGTACACGTAGAAAGGCGAACCAGGATCTGTTGCCCTGACAGTTGCTTCGATTGCACCATCAATATCACACGAGATGTCGCCGATAAATATCAGTCGAGGATTCTCCCTCCTTCCCCAAGCCTCTCGTAGCCAAAACTTGGTGACAAGACGAGGGTAACGCCTATCCCAATAGATACAGTTGACCAACACCGTAAGGAAACCAAGATATCTCTCGAACACCGACCGGTATTGGTCAGGGCTACGGTAGTATTCTTCAAGATCAAAGACGCGTCCGGGATCCTTTGGGGCAACTGTATGTTCCTCGCGGAATACCGTGAAGTATACCTTTCGATCCGCATCGGGTTCATCCAATGTCTGCAGTTCAGCTGGAGTAACTGCAACGGCGCCCAGTGTTGACAGTATCTCGATCGCACCCTTGGCGACATTACCATATCCGGCAACACCGATTACGAGAGGCACCAAGTTCCTGGGCAAACCATCGACAGAAATCTGCCGCCCAACCTCCCCTACTGCCAGCTTGGCCGACTCAAGATCTCTGTATGCCAGCGCCTGCTTCACACGCGCTAGAGGAGTTACAAACCCCGCCAACAGCAGGCGTTGACCTAATCCGAAAAGCGTGTCAATCATTCCCGCAATGCCTGCAAAGCGGCCAAAGAAAACGAGTCTTCTACCTTTCTCATCTACGATCCGTTCGTAATCTATCAAGTGGCAGCCAAGTTGCATCATTCGAGCCAGCATCCCCATGTTATGCCGCTGACCCTTGAGTACATGAGCAAAAAATGCATACGCCTGTCCCGGTTGAAAAAAGTCCACAGGCATCTCCTTAACACCAAGCACAACGCGACATCCAGACAAATCACTATCTACTCGGCAACCGGCAGATGCATAATCAGCATCATGAAACACACGGATGTTTGACGGCTGAACTACAATACTCAGCTTGTGGTTTCGATGCAATTCAGCAGCCTGCTCAGGCGTCAGCGGCGCCCTAGTCTCCCAACGATTCTTATCCTCGCGCCGTATTCCTATGTCGTCTTTGAACATAGGGTGCTATGATACGAAGCCAGATTCCGAAGTCAAACGCTAGGGTCTACAAAAGCTGCAGGATCACATCATCGAGCGAGTAAAAGCCGCGTTGCCTCGAAGCAGCAAAACGAATCGAAGCGATGACTCCTGTCACAAATGCAGCCCGACTCTCAGCCTTATGCGTAAGCTCAATCCGTTCTCCCGCTCCACCAAATATCACCCGATGCTCACCAGCAGCGTCACCAGTACGAATTGCACTGATTGAAATAGTCTTATTGCTATCTGCCGTTCTCTGGAGAGACGCCGCCAGCATCCTCGCGGTACCGGACGGGGAATCAAGCTTGCCCCGATGGTGAATCTCCAAAATACTTATGTCGTACGCTGAGCCGAGCAACCTGACCGCCTCGCACGCCAAACGATTCAGCACAGCAACACCAACAGAGAAGTTCGGGGAGTAAACAACCGGAATTGTAACGGAACAATCTCTAAGAAACTGCGCGTCGGCATCACTGAGCCCGGTGACGCCGGTCACATACGGCTTCCCCGAACCGACGCACGCCCGGACGTGAGTCGAAACCATGTGAGCAACAGAGAAGTCCACAACAACATCGGCGGCTGGTACCAAAATCGCCATGTCGTCGACCACGAGACCGGAACCAAGAGATGAGCCCACCAACGGATGCCCCCTCCTTTCAACGCCCCCGACTAGCTCCATATCATGTTGCTGCAACAACGAGCGGCTCACCTCGGTGCCCATCCGGCCGCCAACACCAAGGACCACGACCTTTATCACGGTCGTTTGATCGTCAGGCCATAATTCAGGAGAGACTGTCGGATAAAACGACGGTTGTCAGCCGACGGCTCAGTGAGTGGAAGTCTCGGCTTACCAGCCGGCATCCCCAGCATCTCCATCGCCGCCTTGACGGGCGCTGGATTCGTCTCCACGAACATGGCTTTTGCGAGCGGGTAGAGACGATAATGCAATCTACGGGCAGTGGCAAGCC
>JBDRUL010000094.1:0-4165 GCA_039801305.1 Caldifarciminota bacterium
GTCGATGTCTTTGTCTGCGACGGCTTCGTTGGCAATATCCTGTTGAAATACGGTGAAGGTCTCGCCGAGGTGCTCCGTGAATTGCTACAGGATTATTTTGAGTCAGAGACCCGCTATCGTCTGCGTCGATGGGTTTCAAAACCTGTACTTCGCGAATTCATCGGCCGCATGGACTACCAAGAGCACGGTGGTGCACTCTTGCTAGGCGTACAGGGTACGGTGGTGGTGGGTCACGGTCGCTCGACTCCCCGCGCCATAATGAATGCCCTGCGTACTGCCGCCAAAGCTGCCCGGGACAGAGTTGCACAACACATTGGCGCGGCGCTTGTCGCTACCGTCTCGGCAGCAGGAGAAGAAACTACCGGTCGACGAACCGAACTGGTGTGAAGAAACTAGCTCTTGCCCTTCTTTTGACTCTGGTGGCCTGCAACCGCAACCCTTTGGGCGCCGATCATGTTGAACAGCCACCGGTGCGTGCGCTTGAACTGGTACCTGATAGCATTACGGCCTACAGCCGCTATGTCCCGCTGGGTGTAGCTGACCAATTACTGCTCTGCCACGACCAAGAATATCAATCCCGTGTCTTGCTCAAGTTTGCCATAAAAGACAGCGCACTGGATTCGATCTCTTCAGCCGACCTGATCCTACACGCCGGTCCGGGCAACAAGCTACTTTTCGCCTGTCGGCCCTGTTCAACGCCATGGCGCGCCGATGCCGCCACGTGGCGCATGGCCGACGATGAGAACCAGTGGAACCTCCCCGGCGGTGACTACTGGAACATCGAACTCTGTCGTGATACCATTGGCCCGGAAAGCACTGTAGTAGCCCTCAACCTTCAATATATTGATACGCTCGTGCGTCATTCGTACGGCCTTATCCTCATTCCGCTAGACACCGGCTTCTGCGGTATCAAGTCCACCGGCTCCTCGGCCACGGCCCCGCGTCTGCAGCTCACCTTCTCCAACGGCAGACGCCGAGCATACAGTGTTGCTGAAGACTGCCACATCATGGATACGCTAGCCGTACGGGCATATCCGCACGAACTCTACGTTGGTTCCGGTCTTGCCTTCAGAACTTGGATGCGATTTAGCCTCGACTCCATCCCTTTAGAAGCGACCATTGTTCGCGCCGACCTTGTTTTCAAACCAACACTGCTCTACAGACGTCAGGAAACCTTGCACTTTGGTTGCCACAGGTTGACTGAGCCATACCGGCCACGAGAAAAGAACGCTGCTTACCGCATCGCTGCGGACGCCCGCAGCATTTTTCTCGCGGGGGATGTTCCCGACACGCTTGTCAGGCTGGACATCCGCTCTTTGATCCAGTATTGGAACACTAACCCTGATTCGAACTTCGGCTTGCTTGTTATGGCAGAACCAGAATACGCGTTCCCATGGCGGGTGAAACTACCAAGAGCGGGGCGGTCGGCGCCGCGGCTGCTTGTGGAGTACGTCCTTCCGCCCAAAGACCGATTACTCCGATGAAATGCACCATGTTTCTGCTGACCATTGTCTCGCTGCTTGCCGGCCAGTCGTTCTTCAACACTCAGGGGTTGGGCGAGCTAATGCACGCTTCAGACGCGCAGTCTGTCGCCTTGGCTGCCCCGCACGCCTTGTCAAACTGGAATCCCGGAATGCTTGTGGTACTTCCTCAGACGCGAATCAGTTTCACCGGTCTAGGAGCTGTCAGCATTGCTAGACGTAACTCCCTCACCAGAGCCGTAGGAAACCTCCGGCCAAGCGGAGTGTGGGGTGTGACCCCTTTGCCGTGCGGATTTCGCTTTTCACTGTCACTCTTCGAACGCTTTAACCAAGACTTTGATATTTGGACAGAATCAACCGCTACCACACCGTACTGGTACCACATTGTCAGCCGTGGCGGTATCTACACCCTTGGTGCTAACCTCACAGCTTCTCTGCTGAACCACCTCGGTCTGGGGTTAGGTTACAACCGCACAGTCGGCGGGTCACGTGAAGACTGGAACTTCATCACTGGTGACAATCGCTACCGCTCCACCGACACCATTGAGCTGAACTGGTCAGGCTCGATGCTTCTCGGCGGAGTATCTTTTCAACACCCATACTTCGTCGTTGCAACTGTGTTCGAGCCTACCCATACCCTCCAAGGCAGACGCTTCAAGCGCGTGCACGGTGCAGTATCCGATACTGAGCAACTTTTCACCATACGTCTCCCACTGACGATCAGTGTCGGAGCGAGCATCCAAGTGAACCGCAAGTTATGTTTTCAACTCGGTGCAGAAAGAAGACCCTGGGCGAAGTCTCTTCTCAACAATTCGACTTGGCGTCGACTGCGCGATGTTTGGCGCCTATCTCTCGGATTGGAGCTTAATCTCATCGAAGAACACCCTCTCCGCCTCGGGTATGCTCATGACGATTGGTACTTCTGGAATGAATTGCCTAATACTCCAGAACCCAGTCCCATTCTTGAACACAGCCTCCATTGGGGAACAAGCTTTCCCATCCGTCGGTTCGGCACAACTGATCTTGCCATTGCCCTAGCCATGCGCAAGAACCGAACGCCTGCTGGCACCATGTACGAGGAGGCTTTCAAGATGAGCGTTACCCTCGCCTACTCTGAAGCTTGGCTGAAACGTACTCGGCGCTGGGGATACTAGTTCCCAACCGCCGTGGCAGCTAGGGTAGTATCTCTACTGTAAGAGGTTCTGACCAACCAGACTGTGCCCTTTCAACATCTCGTGACGTGGCTCTAACACGAAAACTTCCAGAAGCGAAGACGTGAGTACGCCGAACCGTGTCGCCGCTGCGAAAGAACGGAGACCAAGTTTTGGAGGTCGTATCTCCCCAGTCCACCAGATATGTAACCATACCATACTCCGGGTCGTGAGACCAAAGTCTGAAAGTAAGGGTTTCACCCGCTTTACCCGTGCTCGGTCCTGAAACAACCGGGGTCGATGGGGGACGGTTACCAGCAACACATGAAACCAAGAATGGTATGGTCACCCCAGCCACAATAACTATTTTGAGACAAGACACCATGGTTAATGCTAGCTAGTTACGCAACAACAGCAAGTCGCCGGCGTTCCCGCCGCTTCCTAAGTAACGAAACAAAAGCTTCGATTCGTGTTAGAAAGCCCGATTCGGCTGTGTGCTCATCTACCGACAGCGAAAGAAAGGGCAGGTCGTAATCGCAACTCACTTTCGCCATTGCTGGCTGCACCACTGTACTCGGCATGCAGGCAAAAGGATGGATGTGAATTACACCATCGAATCCCTGTCTAGCAGCTTCGACCATGTGTCCTATTGAGTTCTCGTCCTCGCCACCAACACAGTAGCGCCAGTACGCCTGTGCCGCTGCCTTGACGCGCTTTACCACGGTACGTCCGAGTCTTGCCCCGTGGAAACCTAGCCACCTGTGGGCGGTTAGAAACGGATGAACCTCTACACCCATCTCACCCAGACGACGGACAATGTCAAAGTTGACAAAGGGATCTATGGTGCAATAACTCTCGCCTACCAGCTTAATCCTTAGAACTTCGCAGTACGTACCACGCTCGAGAGACGCGAACCATCCTGGCAGCCGTTTCCGCAGAAGGCGTAGTCTGTGCGGAGAACTGATGGACTGTGTGAGATTGTAGATGTGCCCGAGTAACAATCGGCACCGCTTGGGATCTCGCACCAATGGCGTGAACCGTCTGGACAATGCCTCAGCAAGTTCAATCGTGACGGACTTCTGCCATCCGAGATGCAAGGCTCTCAATGAAAGAATCAACGCACGAGCAGGCCTGCCCTCGCTAAGTAATAGTAGTTGTCGTCCGAGTTCCCGCAGATTGTTTCGCCGCAGCTCAATTACATTGAAACGGAACCCGAGGTCTCGTAGAATCGCTGCCTGCAGCCGCCCGTAGTAACCAAACCGACATGACCAATCACCACTCACGTAGACAAGAGTGTCTGCTCCATGTTCGACACACCAGAGCATATTACCAAGTGTAATTTTGAACGGTAAACACATCATCTCAGGCGCAAGCCGGGCACCAGTCGCTACAGTCGCAGATGTTGGCGCGGGAGGCACGACTACCTGACATCCCAGTGTTTCAAGAATTGGCTGAAGCACAAGACGAATAGACCCCATTTGCGGGAATGCCACCCTCATCAGTACTCAGACCTTCTGGCTTCTGAGATATCCG
>JBDRUL010000094.1:4175-5534 GCA_039801305.1 Caldifarciminota bacterium
AGATATCCGACACGGAAAACCCTGCCATCTCTCCTTCTTAGAATGTCCACAAATGACTCCAAACGCGTGGCAAGCCCAGCTGCGTTGGTGTGTTCATCGAGTAGGACTATCAGGATTGGGATGGATCGGACCCTTGCAGCATTTCGCCTGATGATCTCGTTCATCACCGCGGCGGTTCCGCATGCAAAGCTCGATACCAAGAGCAACCCATCCACTACAGGATCGCGAATAAACCTACAGGCTGCCGTCAGGAGGGATAACTCGTAAAGCCAGTTAGGGTACGTGTCCACTACTGTCATAGCAGCCACAACCTTCAACTCTCTGGAAATCACAGAATCAGATCTTGGCTGCCGATCGTATTCCGGCAAGAACACCGTTGCGCCGAGTCCCTTCAGAAGCTGAAGCAGATCAAGACTCAACAACCTATCGAACAACAGATACGGATGCGCTACTACACCCACTACTGGCCCCTGCGACTTGACTCCATCCGGAACAAACCGGAGGTGCCCAGTTCCTCTGCAGAAACCCGTTTTCTTGGCCATTCCCCAGAGATGCCAAAGTTGCTCGGTGCAACTGCCCGGAACGGCTGCCAGACCTTGACAACTCAGCCATGCGTGCAGTGCCTCAGCCCTGCTACAGGATAGACTCCTGGCCATCATCACAAATGACTCCTGAGTCGTATACGCACGCTCATCTATCAGCAACTCAAGCCACTTATCGAACCTTGGGAAAAGCGCCCGGACAAGATCGGGAAGCGCCTGTGACTTGGGGCAACCGAAGAATGGCCGACCTGCGACCATCCTACAGACAACTCTCGGTATGAGAACGAAATCGACCTCTGTGACCAAGGTCGCAAGCTGTCCCAGGAAGGCCTTTACGGGTAGACAGACCTCAGCTGGAGCTACCCTGATGCCCGCTTCAAGATCACTACGTGAAGTTGGAGCAGAAAGATGTATCCGGCAACCCAGAGCTCTCAAGAACCTCGACCAATCGTCGTAGTCAGTATAGACATGCAGACTACGGCAGACTCCTATGGTCGGCACGCGCGATTATACGAGCGCGACCAGCAAGGTCAAACACTTGAACCATACCACTCTCGCCCTACAATCGAAGCGTGCGCTGTCTCCTGTTCGCCTGTGTACTGAGTGTCGCCGGTTGTCCCCACCGATCAGAACTCCGTCGGTTGGTCTCCTCAGCCCCACCACAGGTAATCATCGGCCACTATCCGGACTACGCGGAAATCATATACGGGCACAACCGTATGGAACCACTGATCAGACGTCTGCGCGCAGATGTTGAAGCAAATGAGCAGATTCTTCGTAAGGTTGTATGGCAGCACATTGATCTGAAATCACCTCT
>JBDRUL010000095.1:0-5506 GCA_039801305.1 Caldifarciminota bacterium
TGAGCGGCGGTCTGATGCTGGGTGCGCTCTTCATGGCCACCGACTACGTCACTTCGCCCATCACCGATACCGGCCGGATCATCTTTGGAGTGGGCTGTGGGGTTCTGACGGTTCTTATCCGTCTGTGGGGCGGATATCCGGAAGGCGTCTGTTACTCGATACTGTTGATGAACGTCGCCACTCCCCTGATCGACCGGCTGACTCGTCCCCGGCTGTTTGGCAGTCCGCGGAGGCAGACACGATGACCAACAGCCGTATCTGGACAGTACTCTCGCTCTTTGTCACCTGTCTGCTCTCTGCCTTTGCCCTTTCAGTGGTCTACAGCCAGACTCGGCAGAGGATCTATCAACTCAGCATTGCCGGCATCCGCGCTGCTTTTGCCGAGGTTATGCCGACCGCGGACTCGTTTGCCGTGCTGACTCCGGACTCATCCGTCTGGGCCGCCTTTGAAGGCGGTCGACGCTGCGGCACCATTGTCCGGGCAGCCGAACGCGGCTATGGCGGACCCGTTCCGGTCACTGCCGGCGTAGATACTACCGGCACCATCACCGGCATCCGCATTGCCGGACCGGTCGAAGGACTGAAGGAGACGCAGGGGCTGGGAACAAAAGTCCTAGAACCGGAATGGCGTGCCCAGTTCGTGGGCAAATCGCCCGCAGAAATCCTGCTCGATCGTGACGGTGGCACCATATCAGCAGTTACGGGCGCAACCATCAGTTCCCGGGCGGTAGCGAATGGTCTGCGCGATGCGCTTGAGCGCTACGCTTCCCTCCTAAGACCATGAACACCGAACCATCGCGGTTATCATACCTGACCAATGGCATACTCCGCGAAAACCCGACGCTGATACTCATGATCGGGCTCTGTCCGACTCTCGCAACCACCATGTCTGCCCGTGACGCGCTGGGTATGGCAGCAGCTGCCAGCTTTGTGCTGATCTGCTCCAATGTCGTCGTTTCGACTGTCCGCCGGCTGGTACCAGATTCGGTACGCATACCAATATTTATCATCATCATCTCGACTTTTGTCACCATCGTGGACTATGTGATGAAAGCCTACCAGCCTGCTCTGTACCGTGTACTGGGGGTCTTTGTTCCCCTGATTGTTGTGAACTGCATCATCCTTGGCCGGGCAGAAGCATTTGCCTACCGTCACGGGGTCTTCGATTCGCTTCTTGACGGGCTTGGCAAAGCAATCGGATTCGGTCTCGTGCTCTTTCTGATGGGCTCTATCCGCGAACTGGTTGGAGCAGGCAAATTCTTCGGAACCCGGATCATGCCCGCCGCCTATGCGAGCTCGCCCGTCCAGTTCATGGTATCGGCACCGGGTGCGTTCTTCCTGATCGGTGTGTTGAAGGGACTCGTCAACAAACTTCAGTCAAAGAATCGATGAGACTCAATCCAGCTCAGATCTTCATGGGCGCATTTCTGGTGAACAACATTATACTGCTGCGCTTCATCGGACTCTGCCCTTTCTTCGGGGTATCAACATCGCTCAACACCTCGGTTGGCATGAGCGCCGCCGTGCTTTTTGTGATGCTACTGGCCAGCTGGGTCTCTTGGGTACTGTTCAAACTTCTGCTGTTCCCCTTGGGACTCGTATTTCTGCGAACTGCCGTGTTTATTCTGGTAATTGCGGCACTGGTACAGTTTGTCGAGATGTTTCTGAAAAAGTACGTGCGGACGCTCTACTCTGCCATGGGCATCTATCTTCCCCTGATCACCACCAACTGTGCAATCCTCGCTGTAACATTTCTGAACATCGACAACGACTACAACATTCTTCAGTCAACAGTCTTTGCCGTAGGCACCGCTGCCGGTTTTGCTCTGGCGATACTCCTTTTTGCCGCCATACGTGAGCGCCTGGAAGACGCACCCATCAGCCCTGCACTCAAGGGCTATCCGATCGCCTTTGTCGCGGCATCGCTCGTTTCTCTGGCATTCCTTGGTTTCGCTGGCCTGTTCGGTATCTCCTAAAGATGGACTGGGCACTCACTATAAAATCACTCATCGGTCTTGGCGGTCTCGGACTCATCCTCGGCATAATGCTTCTGATAGCTGCTTTGAAACTGACCGTCAAGGTCGACGAGCGCGAAACGGCCGTGCGTTCAGTTCTGCCCGGCGCCAATTGCGGCGCCTGCGGATTCCCGGGCTGTGACGGTCTGGCTGCAGCCATCGTTGCGGGCAAGGCACCGCTCAACGCCTGCACAGTCGGCGGGCAGCCAGTGGCTGAGCAGATAGGACGAATAATGGGACAGGAGGTGACCGCGGCCGAACCCAAGGTCGCCGTTCTACTATGCCGCGGAGGAAAAGCCGAAGCTGCGAGCCGGTTCCAGTACCGTGGCGCCCAAGACTGCCGGCAGGCGGCTCTGCTCTTGGGCGGTCCCAAAGCCTGTATCTATGGCTGCGTAGGTCTCGGCCACTGCGTCGCTGTTTGCCCGTTCAGCGCCATATCCATGGGCGAGAACGGACTGCCTGTCATCGACGAGAAGAAGTGCACCGGCTGTGGCAGGTGTGTAAGTGAGTGCCCGAAGTCTGTGCTCCGGCTGATTCCCCGCTCCAAGCCCGTCTATCTCGCCTGTGCCTCGCACGACCGTGGCAAAGCCGTCAAGGACGTCTGCCGCGTCGGCTGCATCGGCTGCGGCCTGTGCGTCAAAATCTGTCCCACCGGTGCACTCAGACTGGAAGCAAATCTGCCGGTAATGGACTTTGCCAAGTGTATCGACTGCGGCATCTGTGTACATCGTTGCCCCACAAACTCGTTCCGCGACCGCGCACCCGGCAGACCCCGCGCCTACATCAACCCCCGCTGCAATGGCTGTGGCGAATGTGTCAAGGTCTGTCAGTTCAAGGCAATAGAAGGTCAGCTCGGCGGGCAGCACCGGGTAATCACTGAGAAGTGTATCGGCTGTGGTCAGTGCGTGCTTGTCTGCCAGCCTCGAGCGGTGGACATGGTGGGAGCACTCGGCCACTCTCTGAAAACCGTCTGAACAAGACATGACCAGCCGGCGCTGCCCGGTACCCCTGCTGCCGATCGTCTGTCTCTCCAGCCTGACGTTAGTCCTGCTCAGCAGCTCCTGTCTCAGCAACCGGCCGCCGGTCGTGTCCGAACCGCCTGCTGGTCCCTCATCAGCCCGACCGGGCATCCTCTGCACCTACTATGCATCTGCTACCGACCGTGATGCCGACAGTTTCAGTTTCCGCTTTGACTGGGGCGATGCGGTCAGCGAATGGAGCTCACTCATCGGTCCCGACGACCTCATCACCGCCAGCCACTTCTGGAGTGATGCCGGGGAATATGCTGTCCGGGTAATGGTACGTGACGCGAGAGGGCTTGAATCCGGCTGGTCGCCGACTCTCGGTGTAACCGTCGGCAGAGAGATAAACCACCCACCACGTACACCCAAATCTCCAACCGGTACAAGCCAGACCACCATCGGCATCATGTGTGCGTTCAGCACGGCCAGCATTGATCCGGACGGAGACAGTATCTCCTATCAGTTCCTCTGGCAGGAGGGCGATACGTCAGAGTGGACACCGCTCGTTCCTTCAGGTACCAGCACCAGTCTCGAACACCAGTGGCAGCAGTCAGGAGTCTATTCTCTTCGTGTCCGCTGCCGTGACAGCCGTGGCGCTGTCTCTCAATGGTCACGCGGTCAACTGTTACGGGTATCACCACTTGGCACTGTGAAATGGCGATATCAGGTACCACTGGCTGACCACTCCTGCCCGGCTATCGGAACTGACGGCACCATCTACGCAAACTCTGAATCTGGTGGCCTTCTTGTCATCAATCCGGACGGCACGATCAAGGGGCAGATTGCCACATCGGCGCTGGCTCCTCCAAGCATCGCCGACGACAGCACAGTTATAGCCGTGCTCGGTCTGGAAACATCAACCCGGGTCTGCGCACTCCGTCCCGACGGTTCAATCCGCTGGGAGTTCGGCGCCGGTTCTGATGTCTACTCGGCACCGGCGATCGACCGGACTCTTCCGGAAGACAGCTGCGTTATCTATTTTGCCACTCTGGCCGGCCGTCTCTATGCCCTGAACTACAACGGCTCTCTCCGTTGGTCAGCTGAAATCGGACCCGTAATCGGCTCGCCTGCCATCGGACCCGATCACACCGTATACGTATGCCGTTTCAACGACTCACTCATTGCGCTTAATCCTGACGGCAGCAGGAAATGGTCTCTGCCGGTTACAACCAGCGCTTTCTCTGCACTCGCCATAGCCGCTGATGGCACCATCTACTTGCCGACCAGCGAACAGAATGTCGATCTTCTGCTGGCACTTGACCCGTCTGGCACTACAAAATGGCGCAGTCCAATCAGCTGGTCAACCGTAGCACCGGTTGTCGCTCAGGATGGAACCGTCCATCTCGGTTCACATACCGGTGCCTTCTACGCCATCTCCAGCAATGGCAGACTCTGCTGGTCATACACCACCAGAGCCGCAATCACCTCTCCCGCTGCGGTCACAACAAGCGGCTGGATCATCTTCGGCAGTGCTGACAGCTCGGTCTATTGTCTCAACAGCAAAGGAGAACTCTGCTGGCGGCTGAAACTGGATGAACCGGTACGGAATTCACCTGTTACCATCGGCGCAGACGGCACCATATACCTGCACACCGGCACCTGGCTCTATGCCCTGCGCGGAGAATCGCCGCTCGCTGCCAGCCAGTGGCCCAAGTTCCAGCATGATATCCGCAACACCGGCAGACAGTACGCACCCTGACAGCAACCGGCCCTAGACAGGTACGTGCGCAGCAGTACCAGGTATGAATCAGAATCTGCAGAACCGGCATCTACTGCAGCAGTTGCACACAAGAAGACACCTTCGGCTCTAGACAGAAGCTGGGTCACGCTTACCCAATCTCTGACCGAGCGCGGGCTCATTCCGCCAGCCTCTTCACCATTACACACTACGAAAGCAGCCGGAGACAATGTTGAACAACCCTTGGTGGCTCAAACTTTCTACGGGAATCTCTCAGAACCGATGACAGCTGCGACGACCCGGACAATCCCCCAGACAGTCCCCGGGACTGTCCCCTGTTTGCTGCTCTGTTTGCTAACCCGTCGACCGACAGCGAGTTGGCACGCACGCGTTATTCTCGGCTTGACCGTGGCTCTAACTATATTTGTCTGACCTTGCCTCACTAGAAACAGCCCGATTCTCGTCGCTCCTCAGCCTCGGCACGGCTACGCATCGAGACCAGCGTAACTTGACATCAGGATAGCAGGCCATAGCATCCACGAACCTGTGCGCGACAGTGTCCGTACGGAGTCCTCTTCTGAACAATCAGAATTCTCCATCGAAGAAGTACGCGACTGGTTCTGGTGCCCTTTTATCTGGTGGTTGCGACGACAGGGTCTGGCACTGGAACAGGAACACAGGCTGCAACGCCTGACCGGGCATCCAGCAGCAGCAAGCCCGCGAACCCTGCCCTATGAGGTTTCCCGTCTCGGACCTGGCGGTTCCCTGATCATTGCCGGAATTGTCAGTGC
>JBDRUL010000096.1:0-5496 GCA_039801305.1 Caldifarciminota bacterium
CCCTTCCTGAAAGGCATAGCTGGCCAGCTGCCTAACGGCATGCATCATATCAACTTTCAGGTTCTTAACCTCTACGAGCAGAGCTACATTACCGTCCTTTCCTTTAACGTATAGTCTGGCACGCCTGCTTCAGATTCCGAGCGAAGGTCTGGCACAACTTTGTCCGGGTTTTCAGGCTCCCAGCCGAGTACCCGAAGTACCGGCTCCACCAGCTGGTTGCGCACGGCCATCTCATTCCTCTCGTACAGAGATCGATGAGCCTTGACCTTAACGATGACTAAACGAAGTACTTCTGCTAGCGTAGTCATTTAAGACCCCTTTCTTCAAGAAAACTGCTGTCTGCGCGGGCAGGTCATGCACCAAAACGCAGAGTGGCTATCCCGGCCACGGCCTCTCCGTGGAATGACCGACGACGGTCGTCGCCGTCGTACTCGATAGCTCGGTGTCTTTCGAAAGTAACTCGCCGCCGGCATGCAGCGACCCTCGCTGGCAAGCCGACCCGGCTGCAAGTTGCATAAGCCCATGCTATCCTATTGGTAATTATTGAGTTGCGGAATTGACAGTCGGCCATCCTTGATAACTGGCTTATTCAATATAACTACAACAATGTGCTCCCCCTGTCAAGGCACTGCTGCGCTGCTCAGGGATGTTGACCAAGCTCAATAGATCACTATGATTCTGCCGTCTAATGCCACGATCGTTCACTGCGCCCAGCGAATCGTCCTATCGCCGCACGGGTGTTCTGACAGAACAAAACCTGAAGCGACGGGGCTTATTGCCATCTGCAGCTAGGCTAAAAGCCGGTCCGGTGGCAATTGTGGAGTGCGTCGAATCTATTCCCTGCGACCCGTGCACACACGCCTGCCCGCGCCAAGCAATCACTATCACTGGCGGGCTCTCGAATCCGCCCCGCATCGACTTCAACAAGTGCACCGGTTGCGGTCTCTGCATCGCCCGCTGCCCGGGACTGGCGATTTTTGTTGTCAACCTGAACCACTCAGAAGAAGAGGCATCAGTGGCACTGCCTTACGAGATGCTGCCCCTTCCCAGGGTGGGACAGCGCGTAACTGCGCTTGACCGTGCGGGCAAACCCCTCTGTTCTGCACGGGTCATCCGGGTTCTTGACTCGCCAAAACTGGACCACTGCGCTGTCATCACCATCGCCTTGCCAAAGAAGCTCTGGAACAGAGCCCGCGGATTCAAGATGCCCGGCAGCATTAGACAATGATTCTAATCAGTGCGCTGCTGGCTCTGTTAACAGGCACCACCCCGCAGTTGCCCCTGTCCATAGCGGCTACTGACGATGCCCTGGCAGTATTTGCCAACCCCGCAGGTCTTGCCCGCGCACAGAAGTTCAGTTTCTACTACCTGTACAATTTCAGACGCAGTGAGTTCATAGCCAACAACTCTTTCTGTGTCGGCACAGGTTCACTCGGTGCATACTGGCAGCCCCGGCCGCAACGCTGGGCAGTCGCAGTCGGCACCGGCAGCGACGAACTCTCAGTCGGTTTGAGACTCAGCCGCGATTCGGCTCCAAGCTGGGACGTCGGCACGCTCTGGCGACCGACCAGATGGCTGTCTGCGGCTGCCATGGTGAATGACATCGGCCATGCAAGTAGAACTTTCCTTGCCGGTGCTGCCTTCCGGCCGGTTGGTAACCGCCTGACCATTTCCGTGGAAAGCAGAATCAACACGGCCCGGACTCCGGTGTTAGGATTTGTGGCTGAGCCGCTCGACGGCATCAGAATCGGTGCCCGCGTGAAGCCACAGTCGCCCCCGGACTTCACCCTTGGTCTGACTTTCGGCTTTGGTGGATTCGGAGTTGGTTTCGTTCACTCACAGAAGCCATCAGAGATCGGTGGTTTCGTCCGGCTGGGTCAGGAACGGATGCGCTCACTTCTCCGCTCCCCTGCCTGCTACCTCGACATGCGCCTTGCTCAACCCGTGCAGGACCAGAAACCAGGCTTCAGTCTGATGGGCCTGGGACAAGTACGTACAACCTGGCAGCTGCTCAATACCATCAGGCGGGCTGAACGCGACCCAAGTGTTAAGGGACTGCTCCTCCGACTGGACCGATGCAGTATGAGCTGGGCACAGTTGCAGGAGTTGCGCACTGCACTCAACTCTTTCCGTGCCACTGGCAAGAAGGTGCTGGTGCATGCCCATAGCCTCAGCATGAGCAGCTACTACCTTGCCTCGGCTGCTGACCGCATAGCTGTCCATCCGCTTTCTGACGTCATTCTGCCCGGTTTTGCTGCCAGAGCCGCCTTTCTCAAGGGCACGCTCGACAAACTCGGGATCAAGGCTCAACCTGTACGGCACGGTAAGTACAAGAGTGCTGTCGAAACCTTTACAGAAGACTCGCTAACCGCTTCAAACCGCGAGCAGCTCGAAGCCATTGTCAACTCTCTGTACGGAGAATGGACAGGCACTGTGGCGCAGGCACGCAACCTGCCCCCGGACAGCCTGGAGGTCATCATCCAGCGTGCTTTCTTTTCGGCAGCAGACGCGAGAGCAGTCGGGCTGGTTGACACGATCTGCTATGACGATGAACTGGATAGCATCGTGTCCACCGAGTTCAGCAGACTGAAGCGGCTGCCCGAGAATAGATTCCGACCCAGAGACCGGTACGCCTTCGACTGGCGCCGGCCGGATGCAACAGTGGCAGTCATCTATGCCTCCGGCTCGATCCGGACTGGTGAATCAGGAACCGACTTTCTAACCGGCGAGCGGTCACTCGGTGCAGCCACCCTGGTCAGAGCCATCCGTGAGGTCCGCAACGACAAGAACGTGAAGGCAGTAATCCTACGCATCGACTCACCCGGTGGCGATGGATTCGCCTCAGACCTCATCTGGCGTGAACTGGAGCTGTGCCGCAGAAAGAAACCCGTAATCGTATCAATGTCCAGCATGGCAGCTTCTGGTGGCTACTACATTGCCTGTGGCGCCGATCGGATTTACGCCCTGCCCGGCACGATAACCGGCTCGATAGGGGTATTCAGCCTGGACTTTGTCACCGAAGGGCTGTACAACCGGCTCGGCATCCGGAGGCAGTCGGTTAAGCGAGGCGAACACGCCGATATGGGTGAAACCCGTGAAAGAACGCCGGAAGAGGATTCAATAGCCCAGAACATCATCGACCGCTTCTACGAGCAGTTTGTCAGCAAGGTTGCTGCCGGCAGGAGACTCTCGGCTGAACAGGTTGACTCCGTAGCCCAAGGCAGAGTCTGGTCAGGGCAGGATGCTCTAGCTGTCGGGCTCGTTGACTCGCTGGGCGGCTTCCTCCATGCGTACGACTACGCCCTTCATTGTGCCGGTCTGCGAGAATGCGAACCTATGTTCTACCCGCGCGCCCGCAGGAGCATCGGTCATGCACTGCGTGAACGTCTGACTGAAGTGTTAATTCAACTCCAACAATGGTAAGAAAACGAACTGCAAAATCTGCTGTCCGCCGTGCCGCCCAGAATGTAATTGTCTGCCGATGCGAAGATGTAACAGAACATGACATAAGGAAGGCAGTACGCGCTGGCCATCACTCTTTGACCGAACTGAAACACTTGTTGCGCGTCGGTATGGGACACTGCCAAGGACGCGGATGTCTTCGCAATATCATGCGCATCATCGAAGAAGAGACCGGGATCAAACCAGCCGAACAGCAGCTCCCACGTGCCCGGCCTCCACTCAAACCCGTGCCGCTGGGACTGCTAGGCAAACACGAAGCTGCTCATGCCGAAGACCGCTGACGCAATCATCATCGGTGGCGGCATAATCGGTGCAGCTACCGGCTACTATCTGGCGAAACGAGGCTACCGCGTACTCATACTTGAGCGCAACTTTCCCTGCTCAGGTTCCACCGGTCGCTGTATCGGCGGTATCAGAGCGCAGTTCACCCATGACCTCACAATCCGGTTGATGCTGGAGAATATCCGGATGTTCTCGGAACTTCATGAGGAACTCGGCCGTCCGATTGAATGGTATCAGGGCGGGTACTTGTTTCTGGCATTCGACGAGCAGAGGCGTCAGGCACTACTGAATGCGATCGCAGTTCAACGTCGGCACGGCCTCAAGGTTGAATTCCTGCCGGCTGCCGACTGCTGCCGAGTTGCCCCCGGGCTCCAGCCCGATGGTCTGATCGGTGGCGCCTACTGTCCCACCGACGGTCAGGCAAACCCCTTCTACACCACCTACGGTTATCTCGCAGCCATGAAGAAACTGGGCTCACACATACTTAACCGGACCGAGGTGGTACGCATAAACGTAAGTCAGGATCGTGTCGTCTCAGTCAGTGATAAGAGGGGAAACGAGTACTTTGCACCGGTGGTACTCAATGCCGCCGGCTGCTGGGCCGCACAGGTTGGAGCGCTGGCAGGGGTGGATATTCCCGTAACTGCCGACCGGCATGAGGCTCTGGTGACAGAGGCGGTCGAGCACTGTATCGCTCCGATGCTTGTAGACTATCGTCCTGACGGCTGCTACTTTGTCCAGAACTACGAAACCGGTCACTTCATCGGCTGTTACACTCCGGTTCCACTGGTCCCGGGTGACCGGCTCGACGCATCCCATGAATTCATCACCGAGATGCCCAGGCGGATGATAAGGCTCGTACCAAGACTTGCCAGCGTCAAGGTATTGCGCCAGTGGGCGGGATCCTACGAAATGACGCCTGACGGCAACCCCATCTGCAGCAGGACCCCGGTCGAGGGTTTCTTCGTATGTGCCGGCATGTCAGGACACGGGTTCATGTTTGGACCAGCCATTGGCTTGCACATGGCAGAGTTGATTGACACCGGTAAATCTACCCTCGACCTGTATGAGTTCAGACTGGACCGCTCGTTCGGTAAAGCTGAAGCTATGCGATAGAGCTGTTCGCGTTACTCCAGCCGCTTATCCTGCCGCCCGTCAATGCCTGACAACGAGCTTGCGCACGCCTCCGTGCCCGTATCCCCGACCACTTCTACAAGCAACAAAGTGCACTCCCGCACGAACACCACCAAGCCTGTTTGTACCCACTGTGAGGTCCAGCACCCTTCTACCAGAAGGATCCAATAGAACACCAGGAGCGTCAACGGTCAGAACACCCCGGCAGAACGTCGTAGCAGACATAAGGTCAAACGATCGCATACCCACCTCGTCGACCCCAGTGCGCACGAGCTGACTACAGTGAATGTCCCAGTTTCCGTCTGTCAGGTTCTGCCAGATTCCGTAAGCAACTCCAGTCCAGTCTACTGCAAGTGAAGGATTGATATTATGACCACCTGACTGAACTGCGCGAACCGCGCGAGACCAGCAAGAATTCGAGCGCCAGGCGTAATAGGTGCTGCGACTCCCGTCACGGTCACTGGTCCAGACCAGCCAGACAGTGCCATTACCGGAAGCGCGGCGAGGATCACTCGCCAGCATCGGACAGATATCAATACCGGGAACAGGATCAACCAGCTGGGGCTGTGTCCACCCGTAGCCGCTCCACTGACTGAACCAGATGTCGCCATCACCAGA
>JBDRUL010000097.1:0-5454 GCA_039801305.1 Caldifarciminota bacterium
CAATGTGTTCAACTACGGGACGACGACTGTTCTGCTGGGCGACAGCGTGGTAGTTGCGGGCGTAGTCGATCAGTACAATGGCAAGACTGAGCTCTCCAGCGCCACGATTACGACAGTCGCGCGCAACCGGACGGTGCCTTCGCCGCAGCTGGTACCTTTCAACTATCCCCTGACCGAGCGTCACGAGGGCCGGCTGCTACTGGTTGTTGGCGATGTTGTGCAGGCACCGGTCAGGTCAGGTTCGGGCTCGAACATCGTCATCAAGAACGGTACGCCGGCAATTGCGATCAGGGTCAATGATCCGACTGGAATAGATCTCTCCTGGGTCACGGTGGGCAGGAGGATCAGATTCATCGGCATCGGCGGACAGTATGACCCGAAAGAGCCTTACAACAGCGGTTATCAGCTGATGCCGCGCTTCCAGACCGATCTGTACGATACGACCGCTGCCTTTGAGCCTGCAGAGCGTCTCCAGATTGACACGGTTACTCCCAACCCGTTTGTACCGCGGCAGGGGCAGGTTCTCACAATTCAGGTCAACTCGCCGCGGAGTTTCCGGCTGACGGTCGAGCTCTACGACCTAGAGGGAAGGCTGGTGAAGGAGCTGCTCAGCAACGGACCCGGCGGCTACTATGACCTGAAGTGGGGCGGAACCGACCGGCTGGGCAGACCGCTGCCGGCTGGGATATACCTGCTGGCAATAAGGGGATCCACTGGTTCGGGCCAGACCGAGGTCATCTCCAGACCAATCGCTCTGGCTGAAGACCTGCGTTAGCCTGACTTTCTGGGCTGACGCTGCCGGATAGCCGCAACAGCCGCGAAAACGAGCGTCCCTAGGAGACAGACGACAATGAACCAGTTGCCGAACCGGCGGTAGGGAGTATCGGCGAGCGCCCGAGGAACATCACCAGTCAGCACTGTTTGGACAAAGAGCGGCGTGCGCTGGCAGATGCGTCCGAAGGGATCGACGATGAAGGAAATGCCATTGTTGGCGCTGCGGATCATCGGTACGCCGTTTTCGACCGCACGCATGACGGCCAGTTCCGCATGCTGCTGGGCACCGAGGATACGACCAAACCAGCCATCGTTGGTAACTACCGCCAGCAGTCTGGCCCCACGGCGACAGAACTCCCGGCAGTGCTCGGGGAAGATGGCTTCGAAGCAGATCAGGCCGGAGAATCGACCAAATCGTGCCTCGAATATGGTGTACTCCCAGCCTCTGTCCCAGTTGCCCATGTCGCTGGTGCCGATCAGACGTCGCAGCAGGGGAAGTTCATCAGCATAGGGTATCTTTTCTGAGAACGGCACGAGTTTCATCTTGTAGTAGCGCGGCCAGATGGTATCGGTGCCCGGCCGTATCAGTACGGCACCGTTGTGCCAGGTACCCCGGCGCTCGTCGTGGAGTGGGGTGCCGGTGAATATTTCGGTATCCAGTGAATCGGCAAGTGTCCGGACGATTCTGCGGACGCCGGTTCTGGTTACATCGAGCAGCGTGGCTGTCTCTGGATATAGTATCAGATCGGGATGTTCTGTTCCTGCTTCTCGGGTCAGCCGGACAAGGTCAGATATTATCTGCCGCCGTGCCTGCGCGTCGCCCTTGTCCAGCGGCGAGACATTGGGCTGGACGATTGCAACAGTGAACCAGCGAGGCAGGTTGTGGATGCGGGCGCGGCCGAGCAGGAGCGGCAGGGTAAGAGTGAGACAGAGTACTGCTGCCCAGAGCCGGCGTCTTCCCGGCAGCAACAGTTTGAGAATCAGCAGATTGATCAGTACGACCCAGGCTGATACCAGATAGACTCCGCCCAGTGCCGCGGGTTGGATGAAAGCAGTCCAAGGCGTCATCGAGTAGCCGAGCAGGTCCCAGGGGAAGGCGATCTGCAGCTGAGACCGGAAGAATTCCAGTAGCGGCCAGACCAGAGGAGCCGACCAGAGGCTGATGCGTCTGACCAGACTGGCGAACACGCCGGCATAAAGACCTAGATAAACGAACAGCACCAGCACACCGATATTGAGGAGAATCCTGGTAGTTCTTTCTACCGGAACCACCAGAAACCAGAGCCACCACAGATGGGCAGCAGCCGCGACTGTTCCAAAGAACCATCCCCACAGAAACGTCTTCTTCTGCTCCGGACGGCTGACACAGTAGAGCAGCGGAACAAGGGCAAGGAAAGCAAAGAATCGGCACGGGAACGGAGCGAAAGCCAGGCCCAGTCCGAGTCCGGCAGCAGCCAGCAGGCAGGCTCTGAAGATCGGACGTTGAGAGAGTTGTTGGCGCCTGAAACTTCCGGCCAGCAGAGTCAGGCGTTTAGCAAATCGGGGTTTCGCAACGTGACGGGACAGACTTGTAGAATGCGTCACAGACCTGACTGATGAGCAGGGCTTCTTCCGGCGGGATCGGAACGGGCTTGTCGTTTACCAGCGAATCGACCCAGAGGTCGATGAGGAGTCTTGTTGCAGCGCGCATGTGACCTTTGGCAGGCATCTGGGGAGTGACGTTGACCAGATGGCCGTGCATCTCCTTGTGTATCTGGACCGGGTTGAGCAGAGCGGCACCGCTTGTGCCGAATATGTTCAAGTAGACAAAGTCACGCTCCATCAACAGACTCCAGCCGACTTCGATAGTCAGCAGGAGACCGGTGTCGAAGCTGATCATGGCGAAGGCAGTGTCTTCAACCTGAGAACGGTTGTCACGGCGGAGAGCAGCGCCGGTCAGTTTGACCGGGCGAGCGGGGGCGACCAGCCAGAGTGCCGAGTCGAGCAGCGCGGTTGCCAGACTGAGAAACGCACCGCCGCCGGCCTCTCGCTGCCGGAGGTGCCAGCTGCGTTCTGACCACGATTCCCTGCCCTGCAGCCAGCCGGTCTTGCAGTAGTAGAGCTGTCCCAGTTCCCGGCCGTCGATGAACCGGCGGATGCTCTGTACGTCAGGCCGGAGTCGCGTACACAGGCACGGCATCAACCGGCGGTTCTGGCGGCTGGCGGTCTCTATCATTGACATGGTTTCAGCAGCATTCATACCGAGGGGCACTTCGCAGAGGACATCTTTGCCGTACTCCATGGCGGCTATCGCCATTGGTGCGTGGAGGTAATTGGGTGTAGCGATTAGAATAGCATCGATAGCCGGATCTTCCTTGATCCGGTCAAAGTCGACATGGCGTTTTTCAACCTGATAGAGTTGAGAAAGGTGGTTGAGTTTGCGGATGTCGGTGTCGCAGAGCGCGGCAATGCTTACTGAACGATTGGCACGGAGCGCGGGCAGATATGCCAGTTGAGCCTGAGCGCCGGTGCCGACAACCGCAACCCGTAGAGTGTTGTCCATCAGTCGACCACTGTTACGCGCCGACCGGTTACTCTGAGGCGACCAGAGCAGAAGAGTGCAATTGCCTCCGGATACGCCTTATGCTCTTCGGCAAGAACGCGTTCGGCAAGAGTTTCCGGAGTGTCGGAGTCGAGTACCGGCACTGTCCGCTGGACGATGATCGGCCCGGCGTCGAGGTCATTTGTGACAAAGTGGACAGTACAGCCGGAGACCTTCACGCCGGCAGCCAGTGCTGCGGCGTGGACTGCTATTCCCTGCAAGCCGGCAAAGGCTGGTAACAGCGAGGGATGGATGTTCATGATCCGGTTCTGGAACCGGTCGACAAAGAATGGTGACAGTATTCGATTGAAGCCTGCCAGACAGATAAGGTCGATATTGAGAGGCTCAAGCTCGGCAACCAGCCGTTCCTCGAATTCCCGCCGTGATCTGAACTCACGATGATCGACGATGGCAGCTGGAACGCCCAGCTCTTTTGCTCTCTCCAGTACCGCTGCTCCGGGAACGTTGCTGATGAGCAACTTGATGCCCGCCGGAGAAGCTTCTGCATTCCTGACGATGGCTTCGAAGTTCGAGCCACGTCCGGAAGCAAGAACCGCTATCGCGACCCTGCTCATCTGCAGATTGTATTTCAGGCAGGAGTTGAGTCAACAGACAATGGGCAAGGTGGCAGCAGGAGGCTTGACACCTGTCAGATAGAAGATAACATTCGACGTGGCTGATGGGACTCGAGAGTGGTTCTTTGTACGCGCTCGAGCGGCTCAGCCGGTCTGGCAGCCGTTCTTGCAGAAGTCGGGTACCTCGACCGGTCTGGCTGAGCTGATAGTCACGGTTCCGGAGTTCCTTAACTACTGGTGTGAGGCGAATGTCCGGTTCTGCGCTGCGGTCTCGATCACCGAGTTCTGCGGAGCAAAGAGTGAGATTCTCGCAGCAGTTGATGATACAGGCCGGGTTTTCATACTTGCCTGTCCTGACGAGACAAGGTCCGAGTCCTACTCAACAGTTGTTGCCGATGTTCTGGCTGCAGCGGGCAGGCTCTGGCGTATGAGCTATTCTGCCTGTGAGGAGCTGTTCAGAAAAGTGCATGGTCAGTCGCTCGCTGAGATGGCGTTGCTGCGAGCGGGACCTGCTTGGGATTTTGATCTATTCAAGGTGGCAGTGGAGAACAGTCTCAGTCTGGGCAGGTTCCCGACGCTGGTCTTTACCTCACGTCCTGCGGGTCCGGTTGGTGACACGCTCGCCTATCTGACAGGTATGAATGTAGAGGCACGTGCTGCCGGGGTTGTTATTGAGGAGAAGGGAGGAATTCAGGTCGCTGCCCCGCTCTCGTTTGGTGCAACCGGATACACTTGGGCTGCCTTGTCGACACCCGGTACCGTCAGGCCGCAGCCTGAGTCTACTGGTGCTGTTTCGGCTGGTCGCGGTGTTACCCCAGTCAGCACTGAGCAGGATGCAGGCAGGCTGTCTTCTGAGAGAAAAGATACAGCTGTCGAGGCGCCCGAGACCGGACCTGTACCCAAGCAGGAGATTCCTATGGGTGCGATGCCGACAACGCCGGCTAAGCATGTGGCGAAGCCACCCGGCCCGGGAACGAAGCCAGGCGTCATGTCCGGCCGAAGACCGCCGCCCAAGAAGGAAAACCAGAAATAGCAGTGGGACCCTGTTGCATTCGGGCGACTTCACCAGGCAAACAGTGGCTCAGGATTGCCGGTATCCGCGCAGAGACCAGAGTCGACCGTCTGGAGCTGTTGCGGGAGGCACCGGAGTTTGTCGGAATGCTTGATTCTGAGCAGAGTCCGGTGCGGGCTGTCTTTGCAGGCCCTGAAACTACATCAGGCCGTGTCCTGATAGGAGTGCATGAGTCCGGAGCCTTGAGGCTTATTGGCTGTCCCGACCAGCAGAATACGGACGGAATACCCGTGGTAGTAGGCGAACTGCTGGCAGTGAGCGGAAGACTCTGGAACCAGCAGGCTTCAGTAGTATGTGGAGTTTTTGAGAAAGAGGCCGGTATCCCATTGCTAGAGGCTGTTCGTCGGCGCGCTGAACCTGACTGGAAGGCAGACAAGTTCATGCTAGGCCTTGCACGGGCGCTGAAGGAAGGGAAGTTTCCTGTTGTCCTGTTCGTTGACTGTCTCGATGCA
>JBDRUL010000098.1:0-5413 GCA_039801305.1 Caldifarciminota bacterium
ACCCTGAGTGTACTGGGTCAGCATCAGACCCGAGAACATTCCAGCGCCTTTGGTAAGGAACGCGGGCAAGCCAACCGAGAGGTTCCGGTTCAGTAGTCGATTGGTTCGGCGCTCACACAAAACTGCGATCATCGTGATACAGGCACCGACCAGATCGAGAGAGAGTCCGAGCGGGGTACCCTGAAAGTTGGCGCCGGTCAGATATGCCTTATCTTCAGGAAAGAAGAGAGGGTTGTCGCCAACACCGTTAAGCTCGGTCTCAAACATGTGTCGTGCCCATCGGAGCGCATCCTTGGCACTGCCTACCACCTGCGGCGTGGAACGCAGTGAATAGGCATCCTGCACCTTCTTGCCCGGCTGCTGCAGCATCACTGAGCCGGCGGTTATCCGCCGGATGTTTTCGGCAGCGGCAATTGCGCCCTGATATCCTCTTACCCGGTGGATCCTCTCGTCGTAGGCAGCCATATTCGCGTTCAGCACTTCGAGCGTCATGGCAGCGGCTATTTCTGAGACCTTGAAGAAATGGTCGGCATCGACCAGCAGGAGCGAACCCCAGCCTGCGGTCATATTTGAGCCATTGATGGCAGCAAGGCCGTCACGAGCCTCAAACTGTATCGGCTGAATCCCGGCGGCTTTCATCGCCTCGGCTCCGTTCAGGCGTTTTCCCTGATAGTAAGCTTCACCTTCGCCAAGCAGTACCAGCGCCATCTGGCTCATCGGCGAAAGGTCACCGCAGGCGCCTACCGAGCCGCGGTCATAGACCACAGGTGTCACACCCCGGTTGAGCATCTCCACCATCGTCTGAACCACCTGACGTCTGATTCCCGAATGGCCTATTGCGAGAACGTTGATGCGTGAGAGCATGCCGGCACGGACTACCTCTTCAGGCAGCGGTTCACCGCAACCGGCAGAGTGCGAATAGACGATATAGCGCTGGAAACGTTCGGTCTGCTCAGGCGTAAGGATCGTTTCAGAAAGCTCACCGATGCCGGTCGTGATGCCGTACATTACCGCACGAGCTTTGACCTTATCTTCGATGAAGCTGCGGCACCGGTCGATCCGCTCTATTGCCGAAGGCGAGAGCTCGATCGGTTCGCGGTTACGTGCTACTCTTACGACATCTTCGATCTTCAGGTTCTTACCGTCTATTACAACCGGCATTGGCTTCACCTCCGCTCGTTGTCACTCTGTCTTCTGGTTCGGGCAGGCGGGTTCGCGAGTCTCGCCTCGATGTTCTTCAGATGGCTTCCCGGCCAGTATACCCTGCCGCACTTGGGACAACAATGAAATTCGTGGTGAATCTGAAAGATATAGAAGGGTATTGCCGGTCTTGCCTGATCGCGGCTGATCCGGCGCAGGGGCTCGTTACATTCTATGCAGCGGTTGCCCCCGCGTGCCGGCCTGGTTGTCCGTCGCAGGGGGCGGCGTCGGACAGCCGCTGTAATACCGAATCTGGCACGCACCTGCTCAAGCTGCTCCACAGGATTCTGGCTTTCTACAAAGAATGAGCCGGGCAGAGTGCGTGTCCGGCTGTTGCGGGTGAGAAAGATTCGATCTTCTGCCCGTGCCGCCCGATAGGCAGTAAGTCCGCCTTTGAGCCGGTCGTAGGCAGTATCAAGGCCAAGCAGCCGCAGTTCACGCGCCAGCCGGCCCAGCATCGCATCACAGTAAAAACGGGGCGAATTTGTCTGGGTCATGCGCCGAAGAATGTAACCGATTCCGTGCAGAAATCAAGGGATGTGGAAAGCTTGACCTTGGCAGCGGAGCGGGTTAGATTGAGATGTGAGAGAGAACTCCCCTCGATTCTACCGCCTTCTATTGCTGGCAGTAACTCTGTTGTGCGCGGGCACAGGGCAGGCAGCCCGGTTTGCTGCACGCGAGCCGTTCCTGCTCAGTCCTAATGAGACATCGGTTGGTGACATTTACTATGCCGGCTCGATTCTACGGCTCGCGGGCAGGCTTGAGGGTTCGGTAACTGCCGCCTGTCAGAGTGCCGAGATCTCCGGTCAGGTGAGCCGCAACTGCCACCTTGCTGCTCAGAATGTCAGTGTTGCCGGCACGGTTGATGGAGATGTTCTTGCTCTCTGTGCCACGCTCAATGTCAGCGGCGGAGTGCAGGGGGCGCTGCGTGCCGGTTGCGGATTTGTGCACATCAGCGGTCGGGTCGGGCAGGATTTAGTAGCCGGTTGCCAGAGTCTCGTGGTCGCCGCCCCAGCAGAGATCAGGGGAGACGTTGTCGCTGGATGCTCCCGGTTAGAGATCGCCGGCACTGTCCGGGGTGGAGTCCGTGCCGCCGCAGCAGAGATAATCATCAGCGGACAGATAGACGGAGATGTTGACCTCTTGGTCGGTGACCGGCTGGTGCTGACCGATGATGCTAGGATATATGGCGACCTGCGCTACCGGGCAGAGCGGGAGCTCAACTTGGGCAATCCCGATGCGGTATTCGGCGATATCAGCTTCTCGCCACGACTGCCGGCTGAAAGAGTTCCGGTCAGCCGGCGTCAGGTCTTGCCGGAGATCTCGTTACCCATCACCTTGTACCTGCTCGCGGCAGCACTGGCAGTCTGCCTGATTCTCCTGGCGGTCTGGCAGAGATCCTTGAACCGTGCTGTTTCGACCTGTCTCAGCCGGCCGGGCTACACCATCGGCTTTGGTGCGCTCGGACTGCTGGCAATGCCGGTGGCGATAGTCATTGCCCTGCTGCTGGTTGTCACGATACCGGCGGCACTGATTGCTATCGTCGGGTATCTGGTGGCAGTATATCTCGCCAAGATTCTTACTGGAATGCTTACCGGCAGACTGCTGTTCAGACTCCTGCGCAAGCCGGATGTCTCTCTGTGGCTGGCAGCACCAGCAGGAGTTGTTCTGGTCTATGCGCTCTGCTCGATCCCGGCAGTGGGCTGGTTGTTCTGGCTCTTCTCGACGATCGTCGGGTTCGGAGTCATCATTGAGCTGATTGCCCAGACCCGGCGTAATCCCGCATAGAAAAGCATCGGGTCGGCGAACAGAGCCGACCCGATTACAGTCTCCGGCAGCAGCCTTAACGAATTACTGCGCCCGGCAGGTTCACTCCCCTCAGCGGCTACCGCCGCCGGCTTTTCTCTGCCATTCGCTGTCCGACGGGTCCAGGCGCAGGGCATAGCGATAGACGGCGCGGGCAGCCGAGACCTGATCCCGTTCCATCAGGAGGTCGCCGAGGTCGCCCACCCACTCGTCATCGGTGATGCCCACCCATTCGAGGGTGCTGGCGACATTGGCATAGGTGGTGTGTTTGCCCTGCCACTCGCTGTCGCCCGGGTCGAGCAGTCTGGCGATGGCATAGCAGCCAGAGGCGCGGGTGCGGTTGCCGGCGTCGCGCTGCTCATCACCCAGATCTCCCCAGAGCTCGTCATTGCGATAGTCAGCCCGCACACGTGACAGAGTACTGCCAGATGAAGTATAGCCGCTGGTGCTACCACCAAGCTCACGGACTTTTCTCTGCCATTCACTATCAGAAGGATCCAGGCGCAGGGCGTACTGGTATACCGCGAGTGCGGCACTGTACTGATCGCGGTCACGCAGCATATCACCGAGGTCGCCCACCCACTCGTCATCGGTGATGCCCACCCATTCGAGGGTGCTGGCGACATTGGCATAGGTGGTGTGTTTGCCCTGCCACTCGCTGTCGCCCGGGTCGAGCAGTCTGGCGATGGCATAGCAGCCAGAGGCGCGGGTGTAGTTACCGGCGTCGCGCTGCTCATCACCCAGATCTCCCCAGAGTTCGTCGTTGCGATAGTCGTTTCTGACCTGATATCTGAGTTGGGCGGTTGCCACTGCGGGCAGGAGTGCCGTCAGCATTACCGCAGCAATGATTACCAGCCCGGTTCTTCTCCTCGAGTTCATAGCCCTTCCTTTCAACTTACTCTTCGGGCACCAGCCGGTAACACGCAGCAGGGGCAGGCTCAGGCCGGCTGCCGGTTACCGGTTTTGTGTCCCGTAGCTAGCATATAGCACTGTTGGACGGCAGTCAAGAACGCTATGAGCTACTACTATCAACCCGCTGCAATGCTGCGCAGTTTAGAGATGGAAGTTGAGTTAACCCCTCCGCAGCCAGTCCCTTGTCAACCGGCCAGCTTCTTGATGAGTGCGTCCATATACCTGCAGGATTTTCTGAGGCGAGAGAGCAGCCTTGGGACTCGGCGCTGAGGCGTCAACCGGAACCGGATTATGAGGATGAGCAGGTGCATCAGCAGCAGTGTCAACCGAAAGCAGATTGGGAATCAGAGCAGGCAGGAAAGCGGCAGGGGCTTCTGCGACGGAACCGGTAAACAGAGCAGAAGTGACCGTAGAGAAGCAATCTGGAGTCGGTGCCGGAGCGGCAACAGAGCCGGCTCCGGCCACATAATCTGCGACATCTCTGATAAACAGAGCCGGTTAGGTATCAGGGATATCGGCAGAATCCACAGTTAGCCCCCCAGTGACCATCCGGGTGGGCGGGCAAGGTGCACGATATGATTAAGTGCCGAAGAATCAATATGATGCCAACTACGGTCTCCGGGCGTTAATTACGGCAGTCGGCGGGGTCTTAACTGGTGAAAGGAGAAAGATGAAGAATAACAGAAGTTCGAATCCAGCCGGCTCGAGGCTGCAGCGCCAGATCGCGCACTATGATGCCGGAATGAGTCCTGAACGGGTTGCCCGTCTCTTTGCCGAGCGGGGCGAGAGTATGCGGCAGAACTATGTGCGTCAGGCGGCACTGATCCGGCAGGTGGAGCGCAGGGTTGCCGAGGTAACTGATGCTGAAGGCGTAGCCGGAATCGAGCGGTTCTGGTACTCAAACTATGGCCGGCAGGTGTATCGGGTGTGGCGCAAGGTGCCGGTCTCCCTGCGTGAGAAAGAGTTGGCGATTCTGGCGTTCAAGTGGGAGCAGCGGGGACTGGCTCAAGAGCTGCTGGAGCGGATAGCAACTGTGGTGCAGCAGCTGCTGGCAGAGAAGGGTGTTCCGTGTGCAGAGGAGCAGAGTGAGGCAGGGCTCTGACTGGTTGAAGAGGTAATGAGATGTTGAAGAAGGAGATTTCAGAAAGCCGGCAGGGAGCTGGCAGCAGGCGAAGGCCAAGCCTGGCTTTCTGGCTGGCAGCAACCTCGCCCGCCATGGCAAGGGCGACAGACGTGTTGCGGAAAGGAGGTGAAAGGTAAGATGGCAAAGGATCCTACCCGTCGGATTGCCAACTGGGACGCCAAGTCCAAGACCGACCGGATCAAGGCAGTGCTGGATGACAAGCGGCCGGCGATGTTCAGTCGCGTCACCGCGGTCGTGCCGGCGCTGTATGCGATGGAGCGGGACGTGAAGCAGACACTGGATGCGAAGAGCGTTCCCTCCATCCACTATCCCTTCTACCTGGACTTCGGCCGGGAGATGTGGTCGCTCATC
>JBDRUL010000099.1:0-5410 GCA_039801305.1 Caldifarciminota bacterium
GATGTCAATCTCGCCTCTTTCGTTGGAGCGGATCGAGACCGGCTTGAACCCAGAAAGGGTTACAGAAGCAGGATTTGTGCCGTGGGCAGAGTCCGGTACCAGCACCTCCGTACGCTGTTCGCCTTTCTCTTCGAAGTATTTGCGTACCATCATGATGCCGGTGAGTTCGCCGTGTGCGCCCGCAGCAGGTTGCAGCGTTACAGCATCAAACCCGGTGATCTTGGCGAGCGCTGTTGCGAGTTCGTACATCAGCCGCAGTGCACCCTGAGTCAGCGAGTCAGGCGTCGATGGATGAAGATCGACAAAGCCCGGCAGTCGGGACACCTGCTCGTTGACTTTGGGGTTGTATTTCATCGTGCAGGACCCGAGCGGGTAGAATCCTTTGTCAACGTGATGATTCAGACTAGACAATCTGGTGAAATGGCGAGCGACATCCACTTCGCTGATTTCCGGCAACGGGTTGTTAGTGCGCGCGTCCTGTCTGAAGACGGCTTGAGGATCGACCGGTGGCACGTCCAGTTCGGGCAGTGACCAGGCACGGCGTCCCGGACGGGACAATTGAAAGAGACTTGGTTCGGGCCTGTTCCAAGGGATAGAACTCTGGCGATTTTCGTTCATCGAACCTTTCGACTCCTTATGAAGTTCTCAATAGAACGGTCGTATGTCTTCTCAGTAGCGGCAGAGAAGAAGCAGCCGGGGAGTTCGCCAGAGCGGCGGTGGTAGGCGATGCACTCACAGCACTTGCCTTTGCGGGAGCAGGGTTCATATGTGCAAGTGCATGCTGCTTTGTTCCGGTCAATAGAACAGGTGGGTTGCATCAGGAAAACTCCTGCCTGATGAAGTCAGTGTAACTGTCCATTTCTGCCCGGGTACGACGTTCGGTCACTGCCACCAACAGCCGGTTACGCCATTCGGGCCTGAACTTGCCAAGATCGACGCCGGCGAGGATGCCGTAACGGGTGCCTGCCGTGACCACCTGCGCAGCGGGGACAGGTGTGGAGACGACGAATTCACGGAAAAACCCGGAGCAGTGCTCTACTGTGAACCCGGGCACGGCAGCAATGCGTTGGGCTAGGTAGTGGGCTTTAGACATGCACTGGATAGCGACTTCTCTTATACCCGTGCGGCCCATCACCGACAGGTAAACGGTTGCCGCAAGAGCGCAGAGTGCCTGATTGGTGCAGATGTTTGAAGTCGCTTTCTCACGGCGAATGTGCTGCTCACGGGTCTGAAGCGCAAGGACGTAACCGGTTTGGCCATTCAGATCAGCTGTGCGGGCAACAACTCGTCCGGGAAGATGGCGGACGTACTTCTTCTTGGTTGCCATGATGCCAAGGTACGGTCCGCCAAAGTTCAAAGGGATACCCAGACTTTGACCTTCGGCGACTACGATGTCGGCGTCATAGTCTCCGGGTGGAGCGAGGATTCCCAGAGAGATTGGGTCAACGGCGACCACAAGCAGCGCACCCCGGGAATGACAGACGGTGGCGAGCTGACGCATCGGCTCCACCATGCCGAAGAAGTTAGGATGCTGCACCATGACTGCTGCAGTGTTGTCGTTGATGTGCGATGTGAGTTCCGCGGTGTCGGTGCAGCTATGCTGCAGTGCTAGCGCCACCACGGGGATATTCAGACCGTGGCAGTAGGTCTTTACCACCTCGACCCATGTGGGGTTTACCCCAGCTGAGACCAGAATCTGGTTGCGGCGGGTGATGTCGCGTGCCATATGTGCGGCTTCGGCAAGAGCCGAAGCACAGTCGTACATTGATGCATTGGCAACTTCCATCGCGGTGAGACGACAAACAAGAGACTGGAACTCGTATATCGACTGGAGCGTGCCCTGGCTTACTTCCGGCTGGTACGGGGTATACGCCGTATAGAATTCTGGTCGGGAAATGATAGCGTCCACAATGGCGGGAATGTAGTGGTCATAGGCTCCGGCACCGGCGAAGCAGACCAGTCTTGCCGTACCGGCATTCATTCCGGCCAGGTGACGGAGTTCGGCGACGGCTTCGGGCTCTGACAGCGGTGGCGGCAGGTCAATGGGTGCCTTGAGTCGAAGTTCGTCCGGTATGACTGAGAAGAGTTCTTCGATAGAGCTGACGCCGATGCGCTCGAGCATCTGCTGGCGGTCTTGTTCAGTGTGGGGGGTGTATCGCACGGCTATGATCTACTGGTGTTGGAATCCGAGCGGATCGTGGAGTCTGCCGTCAGAGGGAAGCAACGTCGGGTAGCTAGTGATGTGTTGACCGTTTGACAAGTTCAGCATAGGCAGCCGGATCGAGGAGCCCGTTCAGTTCCTCAGGATTGGAGATCCTGATCTTGGCGAGCCAGCCGTCTTCATACGGGCTCTGATTCACCTTGGCCGGCTCGTCCCGCAGGGCGTCATTTGCTGCGATGACAGTTCCCGAGACCGGAGCATAGATATCGGCAACCGCCTTCACCGCCTCAATCACTCCGATCGGATCATCTTGCCTTACCTCTTTGTTGAGGGCAGTGATCTCGATATAGACTATGTCAGACAGCTCCCGCTGGGCAAAATCGGTTATGCCGATCAGAGCGGTGCTGTCCTCCACCTTGATCCATTCATGGGTCTTCGTGTATTTGAGGTCATTCGGAATGTTGCTCAAGAGTCCTCCTAGCATGCGGTTCCTTCAGTACCCCATTGTCAGTCGCGTTCAGACATTCGGGTATCATTGCATTGCGGTTGTCTATGCACCTGACTGGCATACCGGTTACTGCTTGCGAGAGCCTTGCTTGTAGAATGGAGGTTTGACTACGAGAGCAGGAGCAGGCCTGCCGCGTATGTCCACCGTCAGGGTGGTGCCAGCCTTGGCGTAATCCCGGGTCACGTAAGCAAGGGCTATTCCCTGATTGAGCGAGGGTGACATTGTACCGCTGGTCACATATCCGACAGTCTTCCCATTCGCTGCAACAGAGTAACGTGGTCTGGGGATTGAGCTGTCCTGCATCAGCAGGCAGACCAGGCGCCGGGTTACACCTTCGGCATCAATCCTCTTCAGGGCATCGGCACCAATGAAGCCGCCCGGTTTGTCAAGTTTCACGACCCACGAAAGACCGGCTTCAAGTGGATTGGTGGTTTCGTCGATGTCATTGCCGTACAGGGCCATCTTCATTTCCAGACGGAGCGTGTCGCGGGCGCCGAGACCGATGGGCTCGATCGAGAATTCCCGACCGGCATCGAAAAGGGCATCCCACAGCCTGCCGGCATCACGGGCGGAGAAGTAGATTTCGAGGCCGTCCGCGCCAGTATGACCGGTACGGGAGAGGAAAGTGTCGATACCTGCCAGCCGGCATGGCACTGCCAGGTAGAAACCGATCGGCGAGAGCGGAACCGAAGAAATCTTCTGCAGTGCCGGCTCAGCCAGAGGACCCTGGACTGCAAGTTGAGCCATCTGTTCAGTGATGTTTTCGATTGTGACGTCGCCGCTGATGTGATCACGCAACCACTTGGTGTCCTTCTCGTTGTTGGCACCGTTGACCACCAATAGAAAACCGTCTTCACGCCGGTAGATAACCAGGTCGTCGACAATTCCGCCATGGTCATAACACATTACCGAATATTGCGCCTGATTGATTTCGAGTTCGGCAGGGTCGTTGGTGGTAATTCTGCTGACAAATGCCAGAGCATCATGACCACGGACGATGATTCGTCCCATATGTGATACGTCGAATACCCCGACATTCTTGCGGACATGAAGATGTTCGGCCACGATACCCCGGAACTGAAGCGGCAGTTCATAGCCGGCAAAGGGAACCATACGCCCACCGGCTGCGACATGTTTCTCGTAGAAGGGGGTGCGTTTCAGCACGGACGGGAATCATACCCGACTGCCAAGCAGAGTCAAGGACAGCTGCGACAAAGTTTTCGTTGACTTGGCTGTATGATATCACCAGAATTCTCATCCTGCACCCGAACCAGCCGGCTGTCCGGGAGCGGGCTGGTTGCGGTCTTGCTGATTCGTAGCTAAATAGCGGCTGGAGGCAGAATGCTTTCGGATATGGATATTGCGCTGGGGACGCGGCTGTTGCCCATTCATGAGATAGTCTCACGGCTGGGGATCGAGGAGATGGACCTGGTGCTTCCTTATGGTAACTACAAGGCCAAGTTGTCCCTGCGTCTTATTGATCGCCTCAAGGATCGCCCTACTGGACGACTGATACTTGTGACCGCAATTACCCCGACAAAGTACGGAGAGGGAAAGACGACCGTTTACATCGGTCTGTCGATGGCGTTCAACCGGCTGGGGCACCGCTCGATCGTGGTGCTGCGCGAGCCGTCGCTCGGTCCGGTGTTCGGGATCAAGGGAGGGGCCGCAGGCGGCGGGTATTCGCAGGTGCTTCCGATGGAGGATGTGAATCTGCACTTCACCGGCGATTTCCATGCGGTGACTTCGGCACACAATCTGCTGTCAGCGATGCTCGATAACTCGATACACTTTGATAATCGGCTTGGTATTGACGGCAGAGAGATTCTCTTTCCGCGCGCGATCGACATGAATGACCGGGTGTTGCGTACGATGGTTGTCGGCATGGGCGGGCGTGCCAACGGCCCTGCCCGTGAGGACTCCACGGTGATCACCGCAGCTTCTGAGGTTATGGCGATTCTCGGGCTGTCTGAGTCGCGCACGGAACTGAAGGAAAGGCTGGGCCGAATTCTCGTGGCGATGACCTACGATGACCGGCCGGTGACGGCGGCTGATCTGGGTGCAGCCGGCGCGATGGCGGTTCTGCTCAAGGATGCAACCAAGCCTAATGTCGTCCAGACTACTGAGAACACGCCGGCGTTCATACACACCGGCCCGTTCGCGAATATTGCCCACGGTACTGCCAGTGTGACCGCGACGAAGATGGCGCTGAAGCTCAGCGAGTTCGTTGTAATCGAGGCGGGATTCGGCTCAGACCTTGGCGCAGAAAAGTTTGTCGACATCGTCACTCCCAAGGCCGGCTGGAATGTTGACGGCTGCGTTCTGGTGGCTACGGTGCGGGCGCTCAAGCATCAGGGTGGAGCCAAGGATGCGGTCAGAGGTTCGTTGACCCATCTCTGGCGCGGTATGGAGAATCTCCGGCGTCACATCGAGAACTGCCGGACGTTCGGGCTGGAGCCGGTTGTGGCCCTCAACTGGTTTGAACAGGATTCAGACGAGGAGCTGATGCTTGTCGAGCGCTACTGTCTTGATTATGGCGCTCCGTGCGTGGTTACGCGCGCCCACAGTGATGGTGGCAAGGGCTGTGAGGAGCTGGCACGGGCAGTCATGAAGCAGATAGAGGAAAGACCGGGGAAGGCCACGCCGGTCTATGACCATTCTGCTCCGGTAGAGGAGAAGATCGCTGCGGTTGCACAGAAGGTTTATCGTGCCGGCAGCGTTGTCTATCCGCCGCGCGCAGA
>JBDRUL010000100.1:0-2912 GCA_039801305.1 Caldifarciminota bacterium
GCCACACGCGAGATATACGGGCACGAGGGCGGGCATGCCGGCACCGATGAGAACGGTATGATGCTGGCGTTGCGGCCCGAGCTGGTGCGGGAGGAGTTGTATCGGGCTGAGCTGCCAGCACAGGCACAGTCCGGTATGGTGACGGCGCCGTTTCCGGGCACGATCATTCTCTATGAGAAGGGTGAGGGTGAGCCGGATTTTGATAGGGACAGGGCAAAGCGGCTGTTTGAGCTGGTGTCAGAGCGGGTGGGAGCGGCGATAGCGCAGGTCTTTTCGCGCTGGGAGCAGCTGGGCTAGGGGCTGGGCAGCCAGCGCCGGGTTGAACTGGCGGGCTTTGTGGCTAGAATGCTGCGCAGATGAACCATCGCGACCTGCGCCGGACTTTTCTTGATTTCTATGCCCAGCGGGGGCACAAGATTGTGCCTTCGCTTTCGCTGATTCCGAGAGACGATCCGACACTGCTCTTTACGAGCGCGGGAATGGTGCAGTTCAAGCCTTTCTGGGCAGGCACAGTGGAGCTGCCCTATCGCCGGGCGTGCTCGATTCAGAAGTGTCTGCGCGCATCAGATCTTGACCGGGTGGGCAGGACTCCCAGGCACTGTTCGTTTTTTGAGATGCTGGGTAACTTCTCCTTTGGTGATTATTTCAAGCGGGAGGCGATTCCCTGGGCATGGGAGTATCTGACCGAAGTGGTGAAGCTGGAGAAGGAGCGGCTGTTTGTTTCGGTGTTTCGAGAGGACGACGAGGCTTATGATGTCTGGCATAAGACAGTAGGTCTGCCAGAGAGCCGGATATACCGGCTGGGTGAAGAGGACAATTTCTGGGGTCCGGCTGGCGGCACTGGTGCCTGCGGACCGTGTTCAGAGATATATGTAGACCTGGGACCGGAGTTCGGTTGCGGCAGGAAGGAGTGCAGTCCGGGTTGTGACTGCGACCGGTTCAGCGAGGTCTATAACATCGTATTTCCGCAGTTCAACCAGCTGCCAGACGGTACGCGTGAACCGTTGGTAAACCGGGGAATAGACACGGGTATGGGTCTGGAGCGGCTGGCGATGGTCTCGCAGGGCAGGCGGACGATATTTGAGACCGACCTGTTTGCGCCGATCGTGAAGGCGGTTTCACAGATACTCGGGCTGGAGCGGACTGCGGAGAACAGCATTCTGTTCAATGTGGCAGCCGACCATGCGCGGGCGCTGGCGTTTGCAATTGGCGATGGTGCGATTCCTTCTAATGAGGCAAGGGGATATATCCTGCGCTCGATCCTGCGCCGGGCGCTGTTGTTCGGACACCGGTTTGGAGTGAAGGAGCCGTTCCTTTACCGGGTTGCAGCCGAGACGGCAGAGCTGATGCGGCAGTGGTATCCGGAGCTTATTGCCAAGCGGGAACAGATAGCGTTGATCATCAAGTCTGAAGAGGAGCGCTTCCTGCGTACTCTAGATGCGGGGCTGGAGCGCTGGGAAGAGGTGAAGGAGCAGTATGCCCGGGACGGAATGGTGCCAGGGAAGGAGCTCTTCCGGCTGCACGATACCTATGGGTTCCATATCGAGCTGGTCAAGGAGCTGGCCGATGAGGCGGGAATCCGGCTGGACAGAGAGGGCTTTGAGGCGGCAATGCAGGAGCAGCGGGAGCGCAGCCGTAAGGCGAGTTTCATTGCCAGTGGAGTTGAGGGTGCGGCAGTTGAAGTGAAGGCTGCTACCGGTTTTGTCGGTTATGAGAGTGTGCAGGCAGATACCCGGTTGGTGCAGTTCAGCCGGACTGCTGACGGCAGTTATGAGCTGATTCTGGAGAATACACCGTTCTATGCTGAAGCGGGCGGACAGGTGGGTGATACCGGCAGAGTGGTGGGAGAAGGTTTTGAGTTCAAAGTGACGGACTCCTATTACCGGCATGGAGTAAGGATTGCCCGGGCAGAGCTTTTGAGTGGTGAGCCGCAGCCGGGAACGGTCTTTGCGGCAGTGGATATTGAGCGCCGGCGGGAGATCGAGCGCGCCCATACCGGTACGCATCTGCTGCATGCGGCACTGCGCCGGGTGCTGGGTGATTATGTGAAGCAGGAGGGCTCGCTGGTGGAGCCGGGCAGGCTGCGTTTTGACTTTGTGGCGTTTGAGCCGCTCAGCCCGGAGCAGCTGGAGCAGGTTGAGACGCTGGTGAATGAACAGGTGATTGCCGCAATACCGGTACAGACAGCTGTGAAGCGCCTGGATGAGGCGAAGGCGATGGGAGCCCTGGCGTTCTTTGGTGAGCAGTATGGCGAGACCGTGAGGGTGGTTGAGGTGCCCGGTTTTTCAATGGAGCTCTGTGCCGGGACGCATCTGCGCTCGACCGGTGAAATCGGGCTGTTCAGAATCATAAGCGAGACCGGTGTGGCGGCGGGAATCCGGCGGATTGAGGCACTGGTGGGCAGAGCCGCACTGGCGCAGGCGTCGGCAGAGCGCAGGATTCTGCAGCAGTTGAGCCAGATTCTGGGCAGCGGTCAGGATACGCTGGTGAAGAAGGTCGAGGAGCTGGTGGCAGAGGTGAAGCGGCTGGAGTTGCGGCGGCGCCAGCTTGCTGCAGTTGTGGCGGGCAGTGTTGCGCAGGAGCTGCTGGCGCGGGCGACTGAGATTGGCGCAGTAAAGACGGTTGTCGGGCATTATCCGGATATGGAGGTCGAAGACCTGCGGCTCGTTGCCGACCGGGTCAGGGAGCTGGCAGACTGTGCTGTTGCCGGTCTGCTGACTGGGGCGGTTGCCGGGCAGCGATTGCGCTATGTGGTGTTTGTGAGTCAGGATATCTCAGAGCGGCTACCGGCAGGCGGGCTTGCCAGGACAGTGGGGCAGGCGCTGGGTGGGGGTGGCGGCGGCAGGCGCGACATTGCCGAGGGCGGCGGACAGCTGGAGCGTTTGAGCCAAGGCAGGGAAGCCTTTCAGCGG
>JBDRUL010000100.1:2922-5345 GCA_039801305.1 Caldifarciminota bacterium
TCAGCGGGCGGTGGGAGGGCTACCGGTTTAGCCGGTTCGGCGAGAGAGACTCCCTTTCCGAGACTGATTCAGACCGCAGGGTTGGAAGCAGCAGACTTTCCGGATTCAACCCCTGCGCGCGCAGTTCGGCGAGGCGGGTCGCAAGCCGGGCACTGTCGAGTGTCACACTAGATTCTGGCTGGCTTGCTAGTGAATCGGTGGGAAGCAGCAGAACATAGTCAGTGGTCATATAGTCAGGCCAGTGGTAGTGCTGCTGGGTCATGAAGTCGAGCGCCGGGATGTGCAGACTGTCGAGCAGGTAGCGCTTTATCTGCTTTTCGATCTCCGGATAGTGCGGCAGATAGCAGGAGAGGGTCATATCGTAGCGCCAGAGGGTCACGGGTCTGCCTTCGCTGACCAGAACCGCAGACTCGATGCGGCTGGGGCTGAAACCGTTCTGGCGCAGGGCGTCAATCAGCCGTAGAGCTTCATCAGTAGTCAGGTCGGTGTCGGTGCCGATTATCGCGAACGCCTGCTTCAACAGGTATTCAGCGGTTCTGGTTCCGGCAAAGCGCCAGAGACTGGCAGCAAGAGCCCGGATGAGCTTGAGCGCATTCCGGCAGCGGTCGAGGTCGTCATAGCGGAGCCCGTTGCGCTGACGCGCGAACTTCAGTGCTTCGTCCCGGGCCGAGAGGTTGCGTCCGTCGATATTCAGCCGTCCGACAAGAGGTCGCAGCAGGTCAAACAGCATCCGGAACGAATCAAAGTCAAAGGCGATGTAACGTTGTATCCGGATACCGAGGAGCTGTTCGACTGTGCGACGCAGCAGTGGCTCACCGCCGATGCAGTAGGTATGGGTGAGCTTGTCCATGTTGGTGAAGTCTGTACGCGAGGCGGCACGGGTGTGGCCGGGAATTTCGACCAGCAGGTCACGGGGCAGTGCCACGAGATTCAGTATGCGGCGGCTAGGGTTGATATGGCAGACAATCACGATGTCCGAATGGCAGAGCTCCTGTCGCCGTATGCGGCGGGTGCCAGAGTCCTCAGACGGTTTCAGTGCCCGGGCGTCCTTGCCGATGATCAGGATGTTGAAGACCTGAGCAGAGTCGCCGCTCAGAACATTCTGTCCCCGCCTGAGCTGACGGGGAACAAAGAGATACCAGTAGACCCCGAGCCCGATGAGGAGGGCGATGCCGAGTGGAATGAGGACTTGCAGCAGCAGGGTTGTCCGGCGGGAAGCCATCGGCTAGCGTCCGACCCGGATTCGCACCGGGTATCCGAAGAAACCGAAGGTCTGGCGCAGCTGGTTGGCGACAAAGCGATACCAGTCAGGACGGGCTGAATCAGGGTCACTGAGCCTTACCCGGAAACGGGGAGGACGGACTCCGACCTGAGAGATACCCAAGACCCGGCAACGAAAGGATGGGGGTTGTTGCTGGAGTCGCTCGAGCAGCGTCTCGCGCAGGCGCTTTGAGGGAATGGCAGTGCCGCCGGATGAGTGCACAGCAATCGCCTGCCGGACGGCTTCGGCAACTCCTCTGTTTCTGACCGCGACCGAATAGACTATCGGGATGGTGACATCGGCCAGGTCGAGCTCTCTGCTGACATAGTCCCTCACCTTGTTGCGCAGCCCGACCGGTACCAGATCGAACTTGTTTGCGACTGCTACAACGCCCTTGTCGTGCTCGAGCACCAGATTGAAGATCCGTTTGTCCTGCCGGGTAGGACCTTCGTCAGCCGGGAAGAGAACCATCGCCACATCGCAGCGCTCGATCTGGTCGAGTGCCCGGCTCACTGAGTAGTACTCGACCGGTCGGTCTACCCGGCTGCGACGTCTGATACCGGCAGTGTCAACCAGCCGCAGGAGGCGGTTCTCGAACTCGAAGAGCTCCTCGACCGCGTCACGGGTGGTGCCGGGTTCAGGGCTGGTGATGGCGCGTTCCTGACCCAGGAGCTGGTTCAGAAAGGTTGATTTGCCGACATTGGGCCGGCCGAGGATAGCCAGCGACAGAGGCTTCTCCCGCCGGGGCAGTCTCTGCTCTGGCAGCTGCCTGAGCAGTTCATCGAGGAGGTCGTCTACGCCGGTGCCGTGTTCAGCCGAGATGGCAAAGAGCCACTCAGCGCCAAGCCGGTGGAATTCGGCGGTGTCGAACTCCCTTTTGCGGTCGCACTTGTTCACTGCCAGCAGGAACCTGATGCCTCTGTGCCTGAGCCGGTCAGCAATCTCCTGATCCAGTGGGTGCAGACCGGCAGTGCCATCGACGACGAGTACCACCGCCTGTGCCTGTTCAAGGGCGATAGCTACCTGCCGGTTGATCTCGTTTTCAATTTCAGCCTTTGAGCCGGGCACCAGTCCACCGGTGTCAACAACGGTGAAATGGCGTCCGCGCCATTCCGCTTCTCTTGTCAGCCGGTCTCGGGTGATGCCGGGCTCCTGCAGGGTG
>JBDRUL010000101.1:0-5329 GCA_039801305.1 Caldifarciminota bacterium
GCCAACCACGCACCGTCCTTGCACGACTTGCCAGACGGAGGCGCAGGCACCGGCTGCACCTCAACCCAGCCATACGGCCACGGCGTACCCATCACCACCCGGAACGGCTTCTCCAAGACGTCGTTGGCGAACACAGTGTCGCCCGGCGCGTAGGTTGAGCACCGAGCTACCCAGTTGCCAGTGTCCATGCCAACATTGTAGACCGGGAAGGTAATGGTGATATCGGTCGACGGCGCCAGATTCGGTATCACCGTCTCAGCGCTGTAGACTCTGGTGCCTGCCGGATTGATCAGATAGCAGTAGCCGGTGAAGGTCATCGCCTCGGTCGTGGAGTAGTTACGCCACTTGGCGGTCGGCGTGACATCGGAGTTGGTGTCCACGCTTGCCGGCGGCTGCAGAATCTGCACGATACCCACATCGCCCTGCAGCATGGGCATCACCCAGAAGTTGTTCTTCTTGACGTTATTCAGGCTGTTCTGATCCGGCACATAGAAGGTGGAGCAGCTTGCGACATGTGGTCCAAGACTGGTGAATTTGACCGGTCGGAACTCCAGCCGCAACGCGCCGCCGGGAGCAAGCATCACCTGCGCGGAATCAGCATAGACCACCGCGTCACTTGCCGTGTCGGTGCAGGTCATGAACACCCAGAACTGCGCCGCATTCTGACCGTAGTTGGCAACCGTGCAGGCGGGAACAACGGTCATCGAGGTGTCGTAGAACCCGATCGGCGCCATCAGCCGAGCCACTCCGACATCGTTGACCACATTTCCCCGCACCCAGAAGGTGTCGTACTTGACATTATTCTGCGGATGCAGGTCGCCAGCCAGTGCTGCCAGTACCCGGTGCACATAGGTGCCCGGCATTGTCGTATACGGATCAGGAGCAGTTACCTCCTGTGCTGCTCCGGCGCCTAGGGTAACGTTAGCCGTCGACACCCACGAGCCAATCCGGAACTCCAGCGGAAATATCGCTGTCACATTCCCATAGTTCCAGACCATCGCCCGCGGATAGACCACCACGCCAGAATCGAGCGTGTCGAGCGGCGCCAGAATCTCGGTGATACCGACATCCTTCACCCGCACTAGGAACCGCACGCTGGTGGTATCATCCTTCGGGAACGAATCCGTAGGACAGACCGTCCAGGCAGTTGCGGTCAGACTCTCTCTGGCGTTTGCCGTCCAAAGGTTGAACTCGACCGTATCCGACCTGCCTGAAGGCAACCCTGCCACATACTGGCTGTCCAGATACGCGCCGATGCGCATGAACACGCTGAAGCTCTCGGTCTCCTTGCCCATATTCCGTACCACCGCCTGCGGCACAATCTGCTGCCCGGAGTCAACTGCTCCGGCGGGAGCCAGAATCGCCCGGGCACCGACATTGCGCCTTGACCTTGCCGGCAGGCGTGAATGGGTCAAACCGGTTGAGACCTTGAGCACGGTGTTCGAGGCATCGTTGTAGGTCGCAAACATCCAGACCGTGGAATCCGGATGCGCATCCAGCGGTGCCCAGATGTCGTTTGACGCGAGCGATCCGCAGTTCGCCCGGATGCGGATAGTGCCCATCGAGTCTCGGCCGATGAACTGTGCCTGATTCCAGCCGCCGGTGGACATATGCAGCATCGTATCGCCGATCCAGCAGGCTGCCCGCTCTGAAACAGGCGGCACGTCGTTGGGGTAGTAGCCGTAGTGCGTCTTCAGATACGGGTTCACCTTGTAGAACCGCGCGGCCGACAGCGTCGAGTAGACGTGATGGGCGATGAAGTATTCGTAGCCGTCCTCACGCTTGTCAAAGGTGCTGTACCAGTTCGGCGGCTCTACTGCGCGCAGACACCAGGAGTCCTCGACACCGCCGCGCCAGCGCTTGTTCTCAAATCTCAGCGCATAGCAGGGATTGCTGATGCCCTGATCCGTCAGCCAAGTGAGCCACCAGCAGAACGAATCTGGATCATAGCCGATACCCCAGGGCAGGTCTGCGGTCGAACCTCCAAGGTTGGGATAGGAGAGATCCCAGGCTTCATCCCGGATTGTGCCAGTGGGATTGACGGGGTCGAAACTGTAAACCTTCGACGGCTGACCGCTGGGCGCACCCTGTCCGACCGTAAAGAACCGGTTCGAGTCCACAGTCCAGACTATGCCGGCGCCATCATAGCTCCGGCCACTGTTGATGTACCAGGTAGCGACGATTGTGCCGTACGGTGGCGGCACATCGGTTGGCGGCAGATTGGCTTCCCAGACCAGCTCCATTGTCGGGTGGTCAGGGTCGCCCCTGCCAGTGGGTCTGCCGCGCTGAACATAGGGCAGGTCGCTGGCGACCGCCACCGCTGCCAGCACGGCAAGGACCACCAAGATACTATTCTTCATCTCAGCCTCCTTCACAGAAGCCTTGGAAGCGCTCCTTCCAATTCAGCCCGTGCCGCACAGCGCTTCCTTTTGTGCGGCGCCTGCCTTCAGAACAATCCTGATGTCAGAATGTAACCCTTTGGACACGCGGCCCGGTCTCAGGGCAGTAGAGCCCCTGTGCCCATCCTGTCAAGTCACTTTAGAACCAGCCTGAATCGCTCCCCCCGACTCTCGGGACAGGCAAAGTACACGCCGGCAGGAACACGAGAAAGGTCGTTCACGCCGGGCACGAGCTTCGCCATACTGCGACCGGTCTGGTCAAACAGAACAAGTGCTGGTGCATTGGCTGGAAGCTCCAGCATACCCCTCACAAAGGTCGGCAACTGCCTTGACCACCGACCGCTTGCCCCATTCTGCTCCTCAATACCGATATAGTCGCGCAGAACCGTCAGGGTGGAGTCCCAGGAGTTGGCGATGAAAATCCGGTTCGAATCCTGATAGACCGCAATCGCCGCAGGCCCGTTGCCGACAGTGATGCTGTCGTGAACATCCTCGTGTCCGTCACGGACGTCGATCACCGCCACCCGTCCCACCAGATAGCAGGCGCAGAACAGTTTCAGGGTGCGGGGATTGTAGGCAAAACAGTACGGGTTGGTCGTGCCGGCAAACTCCTTGAAGAAAGTGACTTCGTTGCCGCGCATTATTGAGGTCGTCGCCTTCCAGTAGTTGCCCACGAAGAGTTTGTTGAACGGCTCTGGCACCCACGCCATTGCCCAGGGTTCGCTCGGCGCAAAGGTGGTGCGGATGACGCTGTTGGTCTGACCGTCGATAATCGTCACACTGCGGTTCCCCTTGTTTCCGGAATAGACCCGGTTCTGAACCGGATTGAACGCGAGCCGGTAACCATCCTGTCCGGAAGCGACCACTGCCAGGCTTTCGCGTGTTGCTGCGTCGATTATGAAAACCCTGCCCGGCTGCATGTAGTAGCCGCTGGTGACATATATCTTGTTTGAAATTGAATTCCAGAGAATATCTTCGGGTACCTGAATCAGCCGGCGCTGGTCGACCACCTGATTCGAGTTACAGTCAATCACCGAGAGGCTCGGATCTAACCGGTTGAGCACAAAGATGAGATTGTCTGTTCTGTCCCAGACCATCCGGTGCGGACTCTGGCCGACCTGCACACTGTCAATTATCGAGTTGTTGGCAGTATTGATGATGTAGACTGACCCGTTACCACCACTGACCGGCGCGCAGCAGACGTACGCCTTCTGCAAGGAAGGATTGACCACAATATCAGTCGGATGGTCGCCGACCGGAATCGTCGCAATCACCTGATTACGCGCGGCGTCTACAACCGAAACCGAATTTGAGTTCTGGTTCGCTACATAGAGTCGCGCCTGAACCGAGTCAAATGCCAGCGCTACCGGACCACGTCCCACCTCCAACGTGGTCTCAACATGCTGAGCCGGGGCAGCTCCGGCGACGAGCACGAACAACACGTACCATTTGCCCAACATCAACAATCTCATCCTGCTCCTCCGTTTCTGCGACCTGCAGAGACTTATAGGCGAGAGATTCAACTTGTCAAGCATCTCTGCCGGGTGCCGGAAAAAGTTCTGGGGCGCCCGTAGGGGCGCCCCAGATAAGCTAGCTGCGGCTCGCCTACCGGACTATCAGCTTCTGAGCCGCTGACATGCCCTGGCTCTCTACCTTCACCAAGTACACACCAGCACTCAGATGCCTCAAATCCAGCTCAACACTGCCAGCCCGTGCTCCAACTACACTCCGACCAGCAACATTGCGCCCAGCCACATCGTACACAACCACACGCAGCGGACCAGCCGCAGGCAGCGCATACCGCACCACCGCACGACCACCAACCAGCGGATTCGGTACCACCGCCAGACTCACCCGGCCAGCAGCAACCGCTCCCGCCACACCGCCACGTACCGGCTGCGACGACATCACCACCGGCGGCCGCTCTCCATACCGCCAGAACTCCAGCGTCTTGTTGCCCTTCAGCGCAAAGAAGTAGCCCATGCCATAGCTGACGATGTCTCCACCAGCCTTCACACGCTTCTTCTTCGCCGTCGAACCAAACATCGGCATCGTGTCCAGCTCTCGCCAAGACGCCGAGTCGATCTGATAACGCCAGAATTCCTGCGTGTTGCCACCCTTCAACGCATAGATGGCACCATTGTAGTACGCAGCACTGCCACCGTCCTTCGACTTCTTCGACTTGCCCATCATGCCCACCAACGGCATGCCAGACAACGGCGATGAAGCCCAAGTGTGCGTCACCAGATCAAACCGCCACAGCTCATGATACTTCGCCTTGTGAGCATACAAGGTGTTCTGACCGTCATACACCAGCCACGAACCCTTGTCCCACTTCGGCTTCGCACCCGCCGGAGCCGGCGGCAAGTTGGTGTCCCAGACACCGGTAACCGTGTTGAACCGGAAGAACTCCTGCTTGTACCCCTTCAACAGATACGCATAGCCAGTGTCCCCCTCAACAACATACACGATGTCCGTGCCACCCTTCACTCGCTTCTGCGACGCACCCAGCGGCACATCCGGTAGCTGACGCCACGCCGCCGAGTCTACACTGTAACGCCAGAACCCCAGCGTGTTGTTGCCCTTCGTCGCATAAATGTACCGGGTGCCATCGTGCACACCCACCGCACCCTTGTACGGCGGCTTGCCCTCAGCACCGTTCGGCCACGAAGTCAACTGCGTCCACTCCCCATTCTCATCAGCCAGCGGATCGTAGACATAGAAGTCCGGCGTCTTCGTACCCTTGGCAGCATAGATCAGACCATCGTCTATCGCCAACCACGCACCGTCCTTGCACGACTTGCCAGACGGAGGCGCAGGCACCGGCTGCACCTCAACCCAGCCATACGGCCACGGCGTACCCATCACCACCCGGAACGGCTTCTCCAAGACGTCGTTGACCGTGTGCGTATCACCCGGCGCATAGGTCG
>JBDRUL010000102.1:0-5272 GCA_039801305.1 Caldifarciminota bacterium
CCTGGCAACGTCCCGTCACGTGGGTGGCTAGACTCTAGGTACGGCCGAGGCCGGTGGACATCTGGCATCCTTTTGAATCTCGCAATAGGGCAGGGGGAGATCCTAGCGACACCACTACAGATCGCTTTAGTTTATGGACTCATAGCGGGAAATGGCCGTTGTGGCCGGCCTTATCTGGTAGAACAGATAGATTCGGCCGGCTGCGTTGTGTATCAGCACCAACCCGAGATACTGTCGGTACCAATAGACACCAAGCATCTTACCGCAATCAGAAAGGGATTGACTCGAGTGGTGGAATTCGGAACTGCACGGACTGCCCACATGCATAACATTGCCATTGCAGGGAAAACCGGAACAGCCGAAAACCCTCCCCGGCCGGACCACGCTTGGTTCGTTTGTTTTGCGCCAGCTGACGAACCCGCAGTGGTTTTCTCGATATTGATTGAGAACGCAGGCCACGGAGGTGCCGTTGCAGCTCCTATTGCAGCGCGTTTGGTTGAGGCTTGGTTCAGTACTGCTGGTCTCTAGCGGAATCGGCCATGCTTCTTGCGAGAGCCCCGTCCAACAGCCACAATTCCAGAATACTTGGAAGTGAAACGCTACATTGACCTATCCGTCCTCCTCCCCTGTGGAGCCCTTACGGTGATTGGACTCCTCACTGTATTCTCAGCTGGTGGAACGAAATACCTTTTCCGCCAACTAATATTCTATGGAGCAGCGGCAGTCTCGCTCGCAGCAGCTGCACTTGTACCTATGCGTCTGATCTACGGGTTAACCGAGTTTACCTACTTTTTATCACTACTACTGCTGGCAACTGTCACCTTTGTGGGCACTGGCCCAGGTTCAAAACGTTGGTTCGAGCTCGGAGCGATTTCCCTCCAACCATCGGAATTTGCAAAAGTCACAGTTATCCTAATGCTAGCCAAGTACCTTTCTATCAGACCCGTTGTCCGGGCAACCCCTCGTCTGGTACTGCCATTGATGGTTGCAGTCGTACCCGCTGTTCTGGTTGCACTGGAACCCGACCTGAGCTCAGCCACCGTATTTTGTGCAATCCTAGCTTTCCTCCTCTATTCCAACGGAATGCGACCTCTATATGTCCTCCTGCTTTTCAGCCCCATCGTCTCATTCGTGGCGGGTTTTTCACTTTGGACTTGGGTTCCTTATTTCGTTCTCCTTGCACTACTAGTCCTCTGGCGTATACCAATTCTGAAGGCACTCGCCGCCTTGGGTATCAATTCGCTATTTGGATTGCTTTCACCCGTGGTCTACAGTTGTCTGAAAAGCTACCAGCAAGAAAGAATACGAGGCTTTTTTGCACCCTGGTTCGATCCCCACGGTCTAGGCTGGAACGCAATTCAGTCGCAGATTGCAATTGGCTCTGGTCAGTTGACTGGGAAAGGTTACCTGCGTGGATCCCAGGGACGTTTAGGTTTCCTTCCCAATCGGCATACCGATTTTGCCTTCTCAGTAATCGCTGAAGAATTTGGTTTGCTGGGCGCGCTGACTCTGCTTGTTCTATTCGCCTGGCTGATTCACCAGCTGCTAGGCATCGCACGCTCAAGCCGGGATACTTACGGAATGCTACTTTGTGTTGGAATCGTCGCCGTCATCGTGTTCCAGGTATCCGTCAACATAGGCATGCTTCTCGGGCTTCTTCCGATTACCGGTGTTACCCTACCGTTTATCAGCTATGGCGGTTCGTCACTCCTCGCGACCTCTGTACTTGTTGGTATAGCCCTTAACGTTCGTAATCGGCGGGAATGAGCTACTCGGACCTGCCAAGGGAGAATATCGTTGCCTTAGGTCCCCACCGGATAATGGCAATATGCAAAGAACTAGACTGGCAGCCTTACCGAGTTGTGCAAATCCTCAAGTGGCTTTGGCAGAAGGGGGCCGAGAGCTTTGAGGAAATGACCAATATCTCCCAAGACTGTCGCAGATTGCTAGCTTCGCGTTTCAGCATAGACCGCCTCAATGTAATTTCGGCACAACGTGCTTCTGACGGTACGACAAAGTTTCATCTGAAGCTGAGAGACGGCATCGGCATCGAATCTGTCTTGATCCCGGATGGTGGCCGGTTCACCGTATGTGTGTCTACACAGGCTGGCTGCCCACTTCAATGCTCATTTTGTCGCTCAGGCCGAACGCATTTCATACGTAATCTATATTGGTACGAGATTGTCGATCAGGTTGTCGCTGTCACTAAGACTACTAACCGACGACCGACCAATGTTGTCTTCATGGGGATGGGCGAGCCATTTCTCAACTATGAGCAGGTCATCATTGCTCTATCGGTACTCAATGCTGACTACGGCCTCAAGATAGGCGCACGTCACCTGACCGTATCTACCGCCGGTATCCCTCACCGTATACGCGCCTACGCACACATTCCGCTTCAAGCGCGTTTAGCAGTCTCTCTGAACGCAGCAGATCAGCTGACTCGTTCGAAACTGATGCCTATCAGCCACCGATATCCGCTGAAACAAGTCCTCGATGCGGTAAGGCAATTTGTCAGCATAACTCGCCGCCGCGTGACTTTCGAGTATGTATTGATAGAGGGAATCAACGATCGACCGCACGACGCTCTGTCGCTGCGCAAGATTCTTTCCGGCATGCCATGCAAAGTAAACCTGATTCCCTTGAATCCTCTACCAGGTTCTAGGCTGCGTGCTCCAACTCCCGAAAGAATTCGCCAATTCGCTGACTTTCTGTATCCAAGCATGTCTACGGTTACGATACGCCGAAGTCGCGGTATTTCGGTCAGTGCGGGCTGTGGCCAGTTAGCGGCTACTACTCTCCCGTAACTATCACCTTCAGTATCTTTCGCTCAACAGAACCGACGGTCCGAACAAAGTAAACTCCTGGCTCGACTCTAGTAACTCCTGCCAACTTATCAAGCCGAAGTACCACCCGACCGCTACCATCAACTAGTTCCAACCGGCATCCGGATGTGAGTCGTCCACAGCCGCTGAGGCGCGTAATATCAGCAACAATAGAAGCAACCGACACTGAGACAAGGTACACGTTACCAGCCTCGGCAATACCGGCGCCAGAGACAACTACCAGTCGCCAAGTTGTCGAGTCTTCCGAACCCTGCGATGCCCGAAAACGGCAAAAACCGCTATATGTACCCGGAATCCGGAATATCTCTGGCCTGAACGGATACCGCTCCTCCTGACCAGGCCCGAGCATAAAGTTGATAGAATCGGCATAGGCCAAGGTATCCAGATATGGATCAGAAATAAACATCCAGACTCTGCCCGAGTCCAGTGCATTGCCAAGATTGCGAAGGCGTGCAATTGGTTGCACCGGTGTCAGTGTGTCGACAGTATCCCGTTCGGCCCCAGCGTATAGCAAGCGGATGTCAGGCCGACGTTCTGGAACAACCTCAAAGGGCTGACGAAAGACGTTGTTCATAGGCTCTTGATCCCGGCGACAGTATAACGAGCAGATCGCCTCATGCGGACCAAGTTGTCGGAAACGATTCGGGCGGAAGGTAACGGTTCTGATCCGCTCCACAACTACCGACGGGACGGAATCCACGTAAATAGTTTCGCGAGCCGGACCAGTTACTAGAAACCTAACAGCGCAGGTCTCGGGTTTCGGCCCACGGTTTGTGATCTCAGCACATGGAATCAACATTCTGACCGTATCGACTTGTCCAGCCGGCTCGATTATGCGAGTCACTGCCAAGTCATGGAGAACCGGACCGGTAACAACGATCGTATCTTCCAGTGCAATTACGTAGCTATCCGACAGAACAATAAGACTATCCAGAACGCGCCATATCCCGGGTCTAGCTATCCACGAGTCAGGTGCAAGAAACTCTCGGCGTTCACCTGGAGAAAGACTGCCGTGCACTGCGCTACGCAACTCGCCAACAATTCCAAAAACCAGATCAAACTGAACGGACACATTGCCACGATTGTAGACCCAGCGACTAGGGCGATAAACTGAAGCAGACTCAAGAGTATCGGGCGTACCACCTGGTTCCATACCGACTTGGAAGACGCCAACAAGAAAACGCACCCATGAAGTGTCGTCTTCAGCAAAGGAGTCCCTCGGACATTCTGTCCACGACCAGAGAGAAATGCTATCTACCCAGCTCGGAACCCACTGGGGAAACTCAACGGTATCCTGACTGCCAGCACCCAAAGATGGTATCGTAACGGTCTCCATCCATCCATCTTCAAACATGACAACAACCGAAAGCGACTCATCCGATCTGCCATAGTTCTTTACTAACACACGCGGAACCACTGGAACACCACTGTCAACGGTCCCTCTTGGGTAGATGATTTCAGCAACGCCAACATTGTGAAGTGTATCTAGCGCTGAAGGGACTGCCAACAGAATCACTGGAACAACAAGAACCAAAACCATCAACCTCACTTTACCTCCTGCTTAGGACCAGTAAGTAACTCTCAGGGTCATTCTACCTTCATGCCAAACACTGTCAAACCACCAAAGTCAGCCAGACTCCTATCAGCAATATCACAATACAAGCCAAAGTCGATGCGACACACAGCTAGCACCTGTTACTGGGGTCTTCATGAGAACCCAGGTAATATGGCAACGCCAATTGTAATTCTCGCTTCAATCACCCTATTACCCAATCTACCCCGGAGCCAAACAAACTAGAGACCATCTACACGACTGTTCGACAAAACCTATTCCAACAGAACCAATTTTGTTACCACCGGATTGCCCGCTGCCTGCAGGCTGACAAAATAGAAACCTTTCGCAACCCGCTTGCCAGCATTGTCAGTGCCGTCCCAAATGGCAAAGTTCCATCCGAAGTCTGCTCGTCCAGTGCGTAGATTCTTCACTACCCGACCGGATGCGTCGCTAACAACGAGAAGAGCCCTACCAGCTTCAGGCTGATACCAACCCACTCGCGTTGACTTACGGAACAGACTTGGTTCCACTATCAGCCGCCAGTTACTTCCAGCTGACTTGTTTTCTGCCATACCAGTCCCGTACTCTGTCGTGTACTTGATCGCCCTTCCGGACACGACAGGCGCAGCAGCGCGTCCTGTGTAGTTAATAGCTACTGTCTTTGTGGGATCCTGCATTCCGATGCCACCGTAGCTGCCGTTGTTGGAATAGAACTGCTCGCAGAAAACATTGTCTCCAGAAGGCGTCTGCACGGTCGTGTCGTAAACTAGGAGTTGGAACTTGTCGTATATACCACCGGAGGAGTAACGTACGCTGTCATACTCGACGACAAAACGACGATTAGCTCTGTCATACCAATACCACACTCCAC
>JBDRUL010000103.1:0-3522 GCA_039801305.1 Caldifarciminota bacterium
CTTGAGAGCTGTATCGGTCAGTCCCTTGCGTGCTCCGTGGGTTGAAATGAAGTACTCCCAGACCGACAGCCCCTCGCGGAACGAACTCTTGATCGGCGTCTCGATGACCTCTTCACCGACCGACCGACGCTGGGGCTTGGCCATCAGACCGCGCATACCACCTATCTGCGACGCCTGTGTCCGGGAGCCGCGCGCGCCGGAGTCGATCAGCATGAAGACCGGATTGAACCCGCCCTGATCCCGGCTCAACCGCTCCATCAGCGCCTCTTCAACCTCAGCCGTAGCCAGCGTCCAGGTATTCACCACCAGATTGTACTTCTCGTACTCGGTCATCAGCCCGCGATCAAACGCCCGCTGCACCTTGCGGATCTCCTTCTCGCTCCGCTCAAGGATGTCGTACTTCTCCTTTGGCACCACGATATCGTCTATGCCGATTGACAGCCCGGATACCGTCGCTGCCCAGAAGCCCAGGTCCTTGACATCGTCCAACAGTTTTGCGGTCTTATCCAGACCCAGCTCACGACTGCAACGGTCAACCAGCTGCAGCAGCCGCTCCTTTGAGAACAGATCGTTGACGAACCGCAGCTCTTCCGGCAGTACCTCGTTGAACATCACCCGGCCACAGGTCGTCTGATACCAGTTGCCGCCGTAACGGAAACGGATCGGCTCGTGTATGTCCAGCTCCCCGAGCTCAAAGGCAGCCCGCACTTCAGCGAAATCATCAAACGAATGCATGCTGACGGACTCGGCCTCCTTGGCTGACTTCCGACCGTCTGCCGGCCGCGTCTTCGTCAGGTAGTAGATTCCGACAACTATGTCCTGCGAAGGCGTCATCAGCGGTCGGCCGTGTGCCGGCGAAAGGATATTGTGCGAAGAGAGCATCAGCACCGAAGACTCAAGAATTGCCTCCGGTGTCAGCGGCACGTGCACCGACATCGTATCACCATCAAAATCGGCATTGAATGGTGGACAGACCAGCGGATGGATGCCGATCGCCCGGCTCTCCGAGAGCACGGGATAGAACGCCTCTATCGAGACCCGGTGAAGCGTAGGTGCCCGGTTGAGCAGCACCGGATGATTGCGCGTGACCTCTTCTAGAACTTCCCAGACCTCGGGCGTCTCCCGGCGGTACATTGTCTTTGCTCCCCGATCGGTGTCGGCAAGCCGCCGTTCTTCCAAGCGCCGCAGGATCATCGGCTTGAAGAGCTCCAGCGCCATCTCCTTCGGCAGACTGCACTGATGCAGTTTCAGAGTGGGATCCACGACTATTACCGACCGGCCCGAGTAGTCTACCCGCTTGCCGAGCAGGTTGCGCCTGAACCTTCCCTGCTTACCCCGCAGCGCCTCGCAGAGCGACTTCAAAGGACGGTTCCCGCGGCCGCGCACGGGTCTGGGCCGCGTCTCATTTGAGAAGAGCGTATCGACCGCATCCTGCAGCATCCGCTTCTCGTTCTTGAGAATGATCTCCGGCGTCCGGATGGACATCAGATGCTTCAGCCGGTTATTCCGCACTATCACACGCTTGTAGAGATCATTCAGATCTGAAGTCGCATACCTGCCGCCCTCCAGTGGTACCAGCGGCCGCAGGTCAGGCGGAATCACTGGCAGCACTTCGAGTATCATCCACTCCGGTCTGGCACCCGAAGCGCGGAACGCCTCAACAACCCGCAACCGCCGGAGAAGGCTGAACCGCCTTGATGTCTCAAGGCGAATGCGTGCCCGCAGGTCTGCCGCAAGATCATCAAGCTCAATCCGGGAGAGCAGGGTCTTCAACGCCGACGCACCAGAATCTATCTCCAGACCCTCAAAACGATCGACCACCTTCCGGTAGTCATCCTCAGTCAGAAGGTCCATCTTCTTCAATTCCTGACAGTTGCCAGGCTCAATCACGACGTATGCCTCGTAGTTGAGAATAGTCTCCACCTGATTGATCGACAGCCCGAGCATCAGCCCGACCTTGGAGGGTGGAACCTGATAGAACAAGGGATGAGCCACCGGCACAACCAGCTCGATATGCCCCATCCGGTGGCGACGCACTGCCGAGGTGGTCACATCGACACCGCAACGGTCGCAGGTAATCCCCTTGTACCTGATCTTCTTGTACTTGCCGCAGTTGCACTCGTAATCCTTCACCGGACCGAATATCCGTTCGCAGAACAGCCCGTCCCGCTCCGGCTTCTGGGTGCGGTAGTTTATAGTCTCCGGTTTGATTACCTCTCCATTCGACCAGCTCCGGATGGTTTCCGGCGACGCAATCCGCAGCCGCAGTGTATCAAAATCGTAGAAATCACGCTCGAGCATCACGCACTCTCCCTTCCCCGCTCAGGGATCAGCTCAAGACCCAGCCCCTGCAGCTCCTTCACCAGAACCGCAAACGAAGCCGGTGCGCGTGGCCGTGGCGGATTCTTACCGCGCATCAGCGCCTCGTAGAGCGCACTGCGCCCCTCCACATCGTCTGACTTGATGGTAAGCATCTCCTGCAGCGCATGCGCCGCACCGTACGCCTCCAGCGCCCAGACCTCCATCTCACCGAACCGCTGTCCGCCAAACTGCGCCTTGCCGCCGAGTGGCTGCTGAGTAATCAACGAGTAGCGACCGGTAGACCTGGCGTGAATCTTGTCATCAACCATATGTACGAGCTTCATCATGTAGATCACACCGACGGTAACCCGGCCCCGGAAAGGCTCACCGGTCCTGCCGTCATAGAGGACTATCTTGCCGTCCGGCGGCAGGCCCGCTCTTGCGAGCTCCTCCCTTATCTCTTCGGGCGTGGCGCTCTGAAAGACCGGACAGACCGCCTGATACCCGAGGACCTGGGCTGCCCAGCCCAGATGAGTTTCGAGAATCTGCCCGAGATTCATCCGCGAAGGCACCCCGAGCGGGTTCAGAACCATATCAACCGGCAGCCCGCGCAGGGAACGGATCGTTTCGCTCTCGTCTGCTGCGCTGTCGCTGACCGAGATGTAGGGCATATCCTCAACCGGCAGGATCTTTGCCACCACACCCTTGTTGCCATGGCGACCAGCCATCTTGTCACCAACCGACAGCCGTCGCTTCTGGGCAATGAAGACCGTGATCCACTTGAGCACGCCGTGCGGCAGCTCATCTCCACGTGCCAACCGTTCAATCTCCTGCTTCCGCTCGCGCTCGGCTTCAGTCAGCGCCTCGTCGTATTCGCTCATTGCCGCACGAATCTCCATCTGCAGGCGCTGATTGGAGACCAGCTGCTCATAGTTCTGCACCGTAGAAAACTCGGGCGAAGAGAGGAACTCTTCGGTCATCGGCTGACCCGCTCGATGAACGATCCTGCCCTTGCTGTCCTTGGCATTGGCTGCGGCCTTCTGTCCGCGCAGAGCACTGCGGATTCTCTCGTCCCGTCGTTCGATGAAGAACTGCTTCTTCAACTCGTAGCGCCTGTTCGCTTCGGCAGTCCTCTCCTTCTCCAGTCGCCGCACCATCGGGTCATTGAGCCGCCGGGTAAGTATCCTGCGGCCAACTACCACCCCGCTGACACCGGGTTCC
>JBDRUL010000103.1:3532-5271 GCA_039801305.1 Caldifarciminota bacterium
CCGGGTTCCACCCGCAGCGAGGTATCGCGGACGTTGGCGGCCTTCTCGCCGAAGATTGCGCGCAACAGCCGCTCCTCGGGCGTAAACTCGGTCTCCCCTTTGGGAGTAATCCGTCCAACGAGAATATCACCCGGCGCGACCTCGGCGCCAACAGTAATCACCCCGAACTCATCCAGGTGTCGCAGCTCCTCTTCGGTCGCGCCGGGAATGTCACGGGTTATCTCCTCCGGTCCCAGCCGGGTCTCGCGTGCCTGAATCTCGAACTCCAGGATCTGCACCGAGGTAAATGCGTCTTCGCTGAGCAGGTTCTCAGATACGATGATCGCGTCCTCGTAGTTATAGCCGCGCCAGGGGACAAAGGCTACCAGCACGTTCCGACCAAGTGCCAGCTGACCATCCTGCGTCGCCGGACCGTCTGCCAGTAGATCGCCCTTCTTGACCACGTCGCCCGCCCGCACCACCGGCCGCTGAGTAAGGCACGTGTACTGGTTCGACTTCCGGTACTTGCGCAGCTGATACTCAACCAGACCCTTCTCGGTTCTCACCGTAATCGTCCGCGCATCCACCTTGGTAACCACGCCGTCCTGATCTGCCAGCAGCAATGCACCCGACTCGACCGCGAACTTCCCTTCCACGCCGGTAGCAACCAGCGGCTTCTCCGGCAGAAGCAGCGGTACCGCCTGCCGTTGCATGTTGGCACCCATCAACGCACGGTCGGCGTCGTCGTGCTCAAGAAACGGTATCATGACCGTCGAAGGCGCAAAAAGCTGTTTGGGCGAAACGTCCATGAAATCGACCTCTTCCGGCCTGACGGTGATGACGTCTCCCCGACGCCGACAGACAACCTCGTTGCGGGCAAATGTATGCTCCGGTGTCAGCTCGCTCGTTGCCTGGGCTATCGTGTAGCGGTCCTCTTCGTCAGGGTCCAGATAGACTTCCCGGCCACGACCGATAAGCACCTTACCATCCTTCACCCGCCAGTAGGGCGTAGTAATGAAACCGTACTCATTAACCTTGGCATAGGCTGATATGGTCGATATCAGACCTATGTTCGGGCCCTCCGGCGTCTCAATCGGACAGACCCTGCCGTAATGAGAGTAGTGTACGTCCCGCACCTCAAAGCCGGCCGTCTCTTTGGTCAACCCGCCAGGACCGAGCGTCGATATACGGCGCTTATGAGTGAGTTCCGTCAGCGGATTGGTCTGCTCCATGAACTGACAGAGCTGGCTCTGGGTGAAAAACTGAATTATCGCATTGGCAACAACCCGTGCGTTCACCAGTTCCTGCGGAACCAGCAGCGAGTCATCGATGAACGCTGCCCGCTCCCGGATGCTCTGTGCCAGCTGCAGCAATGCCGCCCGGAACTGATTCTCCAGCAACTCACCCACCCGCTTCACCCGGCGACTCGCCAGATGGTCAACATCGTCAGCCTGATACCGCAGTGACTCCGCAACCACCCGGTGCCCTGACTTCTGCAGCAACTGTTCCGCCTGACGCCCGGCCTCCTCTTCCCGGTATATCAGCTCCAGCTCCCCGCGCCGGTCATACCAGTGGTGACTGTCAGGAGCAAGTCCCTGCTTCCTCAGCTCGGCAATGGCGTTCCTGCTCTGATCATCAGTACCGCAGATGTAGCGCACACGATAGAGCCTGCCATCATCGGCAAAACGGAGCAGACGGTCGACTATCGCCAGTACATCTTCCCGGGTCAGAGCGGTCTTCTCTTCCGGTACCCGCGCCAT
>JBDRUL010000104.1:0-5231 GCA_039801305.1 Caldifarciminota bacterium
CCTCGCCGATCGTGTAACAGATGTCGAGATGATTCTTGCGGCCTATCTGGAGACTGTTCAGGGCAGAGCTTCTGCCCCAGGCGATTGCCGGTACCACAGTGTCGCCGTCCCGTACCCGGAACTTGAGATGGTCTCTGCCAACCGCCTGCGGACAGCCGACTACCTCCAGACCGAGCGTGGCGAAGACCGGCTCAGGGTTGTCCGGACCGAACGGTTCCAGTTTCGCCAGTGCTTCCAGGAGTGTTGCGTCCAGCTCTGACAGTCTTGCCACCGCTTCGACGTGGAGCGTGGGTTCAAATACGGTTTCAGGCAATCGGGCGGCAAACGCGTTCAGCTCAGCGGCAAGCCGCGCCACCTGTTGCCGGTGAATCTGCAGTCCGGCAGCATAACGGTGCCCACCAAAGCGGAGCAGGCAGTCTGAACAGGCTTTGAGCGCAGAGTAGAGATCAAAACCGGTTATCGATCGGCCTGAACCCTTGCCGGTTTCGCCTTTGAACGAGACAAGTACGCACGGCCGATAAAACCGCTCCACCAGTTTCGAAGCCACGATGCCAATGACGCCTTCGTGCCAGCCTTCGCCGGCCACGACCATTACGCGCTGCTCGAACAGACGGCTGCTTTCGACGGCAGCAGCCGCATCTTCGAAGATCGACTCTTCGAGCAACTGGCGGGAACGGTTCATCTCATCCAGCTGGCTGGCAAGCTGGTCTGCTTCAGTCCGGTCGCTGGTCAGGAGCAGCCGGAGCGCGGTGTCCGCATTGCCGACTCTGCCGGCAGCGTTGATGCGCGGAGCAAGGACAAAACTGACGTCGCGGCTGGAGAGGTTGGCCGGTCGCAGACCTGCTTTCTCGGTCAGCGCCCTGATACCGGGCCGCCAGCCGGTTTGGAGCGACTTCAGACCCAGCCGGGCGATTATCCGGTTCTCGTCCAGCAACGGCACCATATCGGCAATGGTGCCCAGAGCGGCAAGATCGAGCAGCTCGGCGAGATCCTGTCGGGTGCGACCGGCAGCCTGCAGCAGGCGCCAGGCCAGCTTGAACGCGACCCCGCAGCCGGCGAGTTCGCGGAAGGGATACGAAGAGTCAGAGCGTTTGGGATTCACAATTGCAACCGCAGTCGGCAGTTCGTCGCTGCCGTCATCGTTACGCCTTGGCTCGTGGTGATCAGTGACCACGACTTCGATGCCAGCAGTTGCTGCGGCGGCAGTTGATTCGAGGTCGGTTATTCCGCAGTCGGTTGTCACGATCAGAGTGCAGCCCTGGGTTTGTGCATACTCCAAACCTTTGAGCGAAAGACCGTAGCCCTCGGTCTCACGCTGGGGCAGATAGGTGATGGCGTCAGCGCCAATCATCCTGAGCGCGGATACGAGTATGGCAGTGCCGGTGATGCCATCCACGTCATAGTCGCCATAGACAAGTATCCGCTGCTGCCGGCTGACTGTCTGCATTATCCGCTCGACGGCTCTGTCAATGTCGGGCAGGGTGTCGGGTCGGTGCAGGCTGGCAGCAGAAGGCTCGAGGAATCGCCTGACTGCTTCTGCCGATGCAAAGCCCCGGCGCTGAAGCAGCGTGGCGATCAGCCGGGGCAGACCGGTTGCCTTTGCCAGATCAGAGCCATCGGTGCTGTCAGGTTCGGGCAGGTTCCAGTTGTGGTTCGGCGCCAGTGCGGACACGATTCATTATCACCAGCAGGGCAGCGAGTCAAGCGGTGGTCTCGGCTCTAACACCGGGTGACGCCGTGAAACCGGGCAGTATCGGCGTATGCACAGAAACTAGCTTCTTTCCTGTCGTGGACCACTTTGTTATCGACTACTGCCGCACGCACCGGATCCCTGTGGACTCGCTGGACCGGCCGGCAGTCGGCACGAAGACCGATGGTGATGAGCAGGCAGAGGAACCACCGGACAGCGATTCGATGGTGCCGCCAGAGCACCATGCTGTTAGTGAGGCACGGAGCATCCTCGTCCAGGCAATGGCGCGCCTCTCTTCAACCCGGCGACTGACTATGCTGCTCTTTGTTACCTTCTATCCGGAGCTGACCTATGCCGAAATCGGTAGGATAATGCGTATCACCGAGGATGCCGCCAAGCAGCTTAAGTACAACACTATGAATGAGATGCGGGCGATACTGCAGGAGATGGGTTATAGCTGGAAGATGTTTGGGGATGCGTTCAAACCCGGGGGGTAGCAAGTCAGACTTGTCTTTCCGGTGTTACCTTTTTGCCGTTTTTTCGTATCTAGATGTAGTAGGAGGATTCTTATGCCATATAGTCGTGATCAGGTCGTCGACTGCGTCGACGCATGCGTCAGGAAGCTTGTTGAGTGCATAAAGAACAACAAGGAGAACGAGTTCAATCTGGAAACTGAGATCAGGAACTGGGCAGGAGAGAAAATAGCCGAAGGGGATCTCAACAAGTTCTTAGAAGAAGCCAGAGAGCTCTTTGATATCGAGGTGGTCGTGCGCGGGCTACGCGAGAGATCGGCAGAGGCTGGTCTGAGCGAGGACGTACTGCGCAGCCGCCGGATGATCTTCAGTCCGGTCTATAAGCTCTATCACGAATCGCGACCGCTGGACGAAGAAGAAGATTAGAGAATGTCCGGTGCCCGCGCGTGCTGCGTGGGCATAACGCCTGACTGACGCGGCTAAGGCGTAAGACAAAGGCTCCGCAACACCGGCTTAGCCTCCGAACGCGGAGCCTTTCTGCTTACAGGGAACGTGTGCGGGCGATTCCGGTGTTACCTATCGCGGTATTATTCGTATCTCTAGATGTGAGAATGCAGATGCAAGCTGGTCACTCGTACTACGCCACGAGAGTACTTCAGGGGTTCAAAAGCCTGAGGCTGCCCCTGGGCACTGATGAGTTCGAAGCCCTTCTGCTCTATCAGCAGCTCTACGAATCAGCCACCCCGCTGTTCGCGCTGTCGGACTTTGACCCGGCGCGGCGGGCTGGATACGAATCGTTGCTGCAGCGCTGGGCGTACGACATCTGGCGCCACCGTACCGGACCAAGGCTGGTTCAGGCTCTGCGGAGAAGCGCCAGGCGATACGCCCGGCGGGGCTTGGACTTTGTTGTTATCGTCGGCCTGCTCCATCAGGTCTACTCCTGTCTCAGCAGACTCGCAGAGTGCGGGGTGAGCTATGCAGACCGAGCCGCGTGGAAGGCAGACTAGGCTTTGCCAAGACGAAGTTGCCCTGTGGCGGATTGTCAGTCGCTATCCGATTCCCAGAGAGCAGCAGCACCAGCTGTTCTGTTTTGCCAGAGAGCTCTGCATCTTACTGCTGCACGCCTCGGCTACCTGCTTCACACGACGGGCAGAGCGGCTGCTGAGAAAGTACCTTAGCCGCGGGCTCGCCGGCAGCCTGCTGCAGGATGTTGGCGAGCAGGTTATTGCTTGGCGGTTTCTGCCAAAGGGGGTAGAGCGTGGCTAAGACGATGCCAAGAATAGGCGCCAGGTACTATCTGAAGCTTAAATACGGCAGCCAACACAGAACTGACCAGAACATCAGGTTGCAGGCTGATAACTACTGGCGGGGCTACGAACCGGTGCACGTTGTCGATATGCAGGTGAAGGAGCTGTTGATGCAACTGGGCGTTTCGATGCTGCAGTATGTCCCTTTTGCAAATTTTGCCAGACAGGTGGGTCGGTTCTGCCGCCAGCACGGTAGTCTTGTTCAGCAGGCAGGCATTGCTGAGCTGGTCTCCCGGTACCAAGAGATGGGTCTGTCGCGCGATGTTCTTGTTGCCATCTGCAGGAAGATATTCGAGCTGGAGGTGCAATAGCGGTTGAACACTGACAGAATTGCGCGCAGGGGCAGGTCGGGCAGTGAGACCTGTCTCTTCTTATGGCCGCCCCCGTGGCGGCGGGAGCGGCTACTCCCGCCGAAAGGGGGTGAGCGAAATGTCAGATGCTACCAGGCGCATCGCAAGGTGGAACACCAAGTACAACCTTGACCGCGTCAAGGCGATACTGGAGGAGCAGCGTCCGGAGATGTATGCCCGAGTTCAGGCCAGGTTTACCGAGCTTGTCCTTATGGAGGCTCAGGTCAAGCAGGTGCTGGACTCAAAGGGCGTATCAGTGATGCAGTACCCGGCTTATCTCTGCTTCGGCCGGGAACTGTGGCACATGATCTACGTGCGCCAGTACTCCGGTCCGTCAGCGGCCAAGGAAGCGGCCACTCTGGTGGCGAAGTGGAAGGATCGCGGACTCTCGCAGGCAGTACTGGAAGCCGTGAGGTCTGAGGTCTTCAACATCGGCCCACCCACGCCGTAGCCATAATTGGTGAGTGCCGACCGGCGGTCACACTGCCTGGCCGCCGGTCGGTCTTCGACACAGTTGCGAGACCTCTCAGTTGCGGACGAGAGAACGATACAGGGGAAAGAGAGTCTCCTCCTCTCGTTTCAGGCGTATGCGCAGGATTGTCATCAGCGCGCCGTGATCAGTGGCGAACTCAATGAGGTGGTCAACGCCGTTCTCATACTTACGGATGAAGTCCTCGGCAAGACCCGAGACGATTTCCAAGTCGTCAGTGAAACGGCTGAGCTGGCTCGCAAGCTGGGCATCGCCGGCTACAGCCTGCCGGAGTCGCGGAAATAGTTCCTGTTTCTCGGTCTTGAAGTGCTCTTGCAGCAGGTCGCGGACGCGATGAAGCCTCTCTCTGCCTTCGCCTGTCTGAAACTGCCGGGCACGGATACCGGCGAGTGCCTGTTCCAACTGGAGATGCTGGGCTGAAAGTCTGGTGATCAGGTCGTGCACAGTCTGCTCCTTCCCATGGTCGAACGAGACCTGATTAATGATAGCCAAACCCGGCCGGGTTGCAAGTTCTGATATCAGCGGGGCAGCGTGTTCCAGTAGACGATTTCGGCCAGCCCCTTGCGCCGGCGGGGACGTAACTGGGAGTCAGGAGCGGGATATCCCACGGCAAAGAGAGCAAGCGGACGGAGTCCCCTTCCGCGCAACTCCAGCATCCGGCTGACCGCGCGGGCATCAAACCAGCCTATCCAGCAGGTTCCCAGACCCTGTTCGGCGCAGGCGAGAGCAAAATGCTCGCCAGCAATTCCAGCATCAAGGAACTGGAGGGGACTGCCAGCAGCGCTGCCGCCAAGCTTGACTAGAAGGTGCTCCTTCAGGAGAAGGCAGACCAGAACCGGAGCCTTGGCCGCCCAGCGCGAAACAGCGAATACGCCCTGAAATGCGGCTTCGGCCAGTTTCGCCTTGCGCTCCGGGTCATCG
>JBDRUL010000105.1:0-5203 GCA_039801305.1 Caldifarciminota bacterium
CAATCAGGAGAAGATCCGCAACGGCATCATCGACTACTGGCAGAACCACGGTCTCAAATGGGTAATTGTCGGTGGTGACGCCGAGATTGTGCCGGTACGGCTGGCACGCCTGACCGTAGAGGGCATAACCGAGAACATCGCCACCGACTTCTACTACGCCGACCTGCAGTACTCCTGGGACTCTAACCGCAACAACTACTTCGGTGAGATGACCGACTCGGTCGACCTTTTTCACGACATCTACGTCGGTCGGCTGCCCGCTGACAACGCCAGCGATGTCCAGCTCTTCTTCAATAAGTGCACCACCTATGAGCGCCGTCCTGATTCCGGTTACATCAGGAAGGTACTTTACGGCTCGACAATGCTCTTCTCGCCCTTCCACGGCAGAATCATCAACCGGATGATGGCAGGCGAATACCCCTCGGGCTGGACATTCGCTCACCTTGAAGACCCGGGCTCTGGAGTCTACAAGAGCAACATGGATCAGGGCTTCGGACTCTCGCATGTTGCAGCGCACGGCAATCAGACCAGCTTCTCGGTAATGAGCGCATCAGAGTGTCCCAGCCTCTCGAACGGACTGCGCAAGCTCTGCTATGTCAACTCGATCGCCTGTCAGTCCGGCTGGTTCGACGGATATGAGTGTCTGGCAGAAGCACTGGTCAAGGCTCCAAACGGCGGTGCGGTGGCAGTGATGCTCAACTCCCGCTACGGCTTCGGCTATCCGCCGGGGTTCGGCCCTTCAGAGATGCTTGACCTTGAGTTCTACCGCTATCACATTGCCGGCAAGGGCACCCGGTTCGGTGATCTCTGTGGTCTTTCCAAAGACCACTTTCACAGCCTGACCAGAGGACAGGAAGTCTGGCGCTGGTGCGTCTATGAGCTCAACCTGCTCGGTGACCCCACACTCGGAGTCTGGTTTGAACCGCCGGCAGTGCTCACCGTCACCCGTCCTGACTCTGCCCTTGTCGGAACACAGACATTCCGTGTCACTGTACGCAAGTCCGATCAACCGGTCAGGAATGCACTTGTCTGTTTCAACAAGACCAATGAAACCTATGCCCGGGGCTGGACAAACTCGCAGGGTTGGGTAGATCTTCTCGTCAGCCCTGCCAGTACCGGCAGCATTGACCTTTCTGTCTCGGCATGGAACTGCTATCCGTATGAAACTTCGGTTCCGGTCAGAGGCAGTCAGACCAGACCGGAGATCATCTTCGCCGGACTGCGCATCGACGACAGCGACGGCAACGGCCGGCTGGATCCGGGCGAAACCGCCAATCTGTTCGTCTCACTCGCCAATGCCGGCGCCCAGAACGCAACCAGCACGAACGCCCGTCTCCGCTCCTGGTCTCCGTATCTGACCCTGCTCGACTCCACTGCCAGCTTTGGCACGATCGCTGTGAATGACACAGTCGAAGGTGATGCCTTCAGAGTGACGGCACAGGCTTCGACGCCCAATGGCACTATTGCTGAACTGCTCTGCGCAGTAACAGCAATCCAGGGCTCCTGGGAGCCGTACTTTACAACTCAGGTTGGAACCCCGCCTGTGCCCCGCCGAATCTGGGCTGACCACGACACCGGCAATATGATACTTTCGATGACCTCACTGGGCTCGATCGGAACACTGGGACCATACAAGGAAGGTTCCGGTCTCAAGTATCCCCGTGACGCTGGTTATGGGTGCCTGTATTTCACCAGCCTTGCCTGCGGCAACAGCCCGGATTACGTCGTTGACCGCTGGTATGGCCGACCCTGCTCAACCTTCCAGCGTGACTGGCGGCTGGTGGACACTCTCTCTCCTGTGATGCCGCCTGTCGGTATGCACGAGGAACTTCAGGCAATCATCGATGACGGCAACCACCCGTCACCAAAAGGACTGACCGTAACCCAGTGGTCAGGCGCGGTCTCGACTCCGGCATACGACGACTTTGTCATTGTTGTCTATACGCTGGCAAACAACGGAACAACACCGATTAACGGACTCTACTGCGGCATCTTCTCTGACTTTGACGTCAACAACGTCCAGAACAACAATGTCGGCACCGATGCCAGCCGCCGGTTCACCTATATGTACGGCTCCTCCTACAACCCGAGTGTGGGGATCAAACTGCTCTCCCCCACCACTGCTGCCAACAACTCTGCTATCGACCATGCCGTCTATGTAACCCCGAGCTCGATGATGACCGAGGCTGTGAAGGACAGTTTCCTGCGCGGCGCCATAAGAGTTCCCAACTCGAACCGCAGCGCCAACTGGTCTTGCGTGGTTTCGGCCGGACCATTTGACCTTGCTCCCGGTGCCCGTCAGAAAGTGGCATTTGCACTGGTGGGTGGAACCACCCAGAGTGAACTGCTCGCCAATGCCGACTCTGCCCAGTCCTTCTACGACCGGCAGCTCCCTCGTGGTCTCACCTATCTTCGCAGCATCATCGACGATGCTCCACCCGGTGGCAACGGTGATGGCCTGATCAATCCCGGCGAAGCAATAAACCTGCCGCTCTGGATTGTCAACCGTGGTGACCGTGAGTTCCGCGGCGTCAAGGGCATCCTGCGCCGTACCGGTGCCGATACGCTGGTCACAGTGACCGACTCAACCCGCTATTTCGGCACTGTTGGCAGCAATGACTCTGCCTTCACCGGTCAGAACGGATTCAAACTCAGGGTCGCTGCCGCCTGCACCAACCGCTATCCACTGCCGCTCACCCTTGTGTGCCGTGATACTCTTGACTCTGTTTACACTTCGCTGCCCAATCTCTCGGTAAGTGCTCCTCAGCTTGTCTATGCCGGCATCCGCTGCTGGGATCCGCGCCCCGGTGGCAACAACAACGGCAAGCTCGACCCTGGTGAGAATGCCGAGATAGCGCTTGGTATCGCCAACATCGGCTCAGGGATCTGTCAGAACGTGACCGCTACACTCAAGTCCGGGGACGCTCGATTGGCTGTACTGGACTCTATCGGCACCTACGGCAACGTGCCAGCCGAATCAACAGCTTACAACTCTGCTGACCGCTTCCGGGTGCAGACGGCAGGCGGCATCCCGCCCGAAACCGAGATCCCCTGCACCCTGCGGATCTCGGGCCAGAACTACCGCGTGACCCGAACAGTGAAGATAGTAGTGGGTGCAATTACACAGGCCGACCCGATTCCTGACGGTCCGCGCCAGCCGGCGCTCTACTGGGCTTATGACGATGCCGACTCTGGCTACACCGAAGCACCCAGGTTCTCCTGGGTGGAACTGCGCGGCATCGGCACCAGACTCTCGCTCTCCGACGACCAGACCATCACCATCAACCTGCCCTCAAACTTCGGTCCCTTTGTCTTCTACGGGCAGAGCTACACCCAGATATCGATCTGCTCCAACGGCTGGGTGGCACCGGGCTATACCACGGTGACGACCTACAACAACACTGAGCTGCCCAACTCCGGTATGCCGCCCGCGCTGTTTGTGGACTGGGACGACATCTATCCGCCCGCTGGTGGCGGGGTGTGGTACTGGCATGACAGTCTCAATCACCGCTTCATTGTGGAGTGGGACTCGGTGCGGTACTATTCGGGCAGCATCTACGACAAGTATGAGATCATTCTCTATGACACGACGCTGGCTGCGTCAGATGGGAACTGTGAGTTTCTGTATCAGTATCTGGTGGCGGACGGTCTGACCTCCTGTACGGTGGGTGAGCAGGACCCGACGAAGACGATAGCGATTCAGGATCTGTTCAACACCAGCTATCACCGTGGTGCTGCACCGATCACTGCCGGCAGAGCGATCAAGTTCACCACCGACGAGCCGCGTACCGGACTGGTCGAGACGGCTGAGCGTTTCAGCTCTGACAGTCGGCGGTTCCGGCTGGCGCCGACAGTGCTCTGGAGTCGTACGTCCGTGCAGTTCGCGCTGGGGCAGATGGCACCAGTACGGGTTGGCGTCTTTGACCTTACCGGCAGGGAGGTGAGGTCGTTGGTGAAAGGAGTTCTGCCAGCCGGCAGGCATATCCTGAGCTGGGATGGTTGCGATGATTGCGGCTATCGTCTTGCTCCGGGTGTCTACTTTGTGAGAGTCGAAGCCGGCAGTGAGCAGTTTGCGGGCAAGATAGTCCTGCTGGAGTAGAACGCATCGGCAGAGGCAGAGATTGACCGGGAGTTCGCTCGCAGATGCCGGCTTCAGGATCCGGCGGATGACAGAGGATGACCTTGATCAGGTCGTCGCCATCGAGAACGTCTCCTTCCCGAATCCCTGGCGCCGTTCGTTCTTTGCCAGCGATATTGCCAAGCCTGAATCGCTATGCATCGTAGCAGAGTCCGGTGATGACAGGGTGGTCGGGTATCTGATAGCCTGGGGCTGGGATGAGATACATCTTGCAAACGTGGCGGTCGCAGCTGAGTGGCGCCGACAGGGAATCGGCCGGGAACTGATGACCGCGATGATACGCTGGGCACTGGAGCGGGGCGCTTCCTCCATCTATCTTGAGGTGCGGGAATCCAACCTGGCAGCCCAGCGTTTCTATACCGGTCTGGGTTTTGTTCCGACCTACCGCCGGAAGGGCTACTATGAAAATACTGAGGATGCGATCGTGATGGAGCGGAAGCTGGAGCGGTTCGAACCTCAGCAGTAGCGGTCGTAGCAGACGATCTCGGTCAGCGGTTTACGGGGTCTTGGTCTTGTCTCCTTTGCGGGATATCCGATCGGAGTCAGGGCGATGGGTTTGACTCCGGCCGGAATCTGCAGCACCTTTCTCACTTCCTCTTCGATGAAGGCGCCGATCCAGCAGGTGCCGAGCCCTTCGGCAGTGGCGGCGAGGATCATATGCTCAAGGGCAATTGCGAGATCGACCGCTTCGGCTGACCAGTACCCGCCCATCCCTTTCCATACCTGCTCCTCGATGGCGCAGCCGCAGATCACTACTGGTGCTTCGGCGATGAAAGCCTGATTCCGGCAGGCAGGAACAAGCGCCCGTCTTACTGCCAGGTCGCGTACGACGATGAACCTCCAGGGCTGGTTATTCTTGGCAGAGGGCGCGAGCCGTCCTGCTTCAAGGATGCGGTTCAGTACCTCATCAGGGACAGGATTGGGTAGATACGAGCGGACACTGGTGCGGCGCTGGATTGCTTCGTAAAGCTCCATCTCTCATCTCCTGGTTTGACCGGTCAGACAGAGAAGCAGCGCCCGACGCGATTTGAACGCGTGGCCTGCAGATCCGGAGTCTGCCGCTCT
>JBDRUL010000106.1:0-5187 GCA_039801305.1 Caldifarciminota bacterium
GGCGAAACCGCCCCCATACTCTTCACCGGCGTAGCCTACTTCACCCGCCACCTGCCCCGGACCCCCTTTGAGAAATTCATGGCTCTACCCTATCATCTCTTCGCGTTATCGACCCAACACGATCAGCTCATGAAGGTCAGGCCACTTGCTTACGGTACCGCCATCGTACTGCTGCTGGCTGTACTGACCTTTGACGCCCTGGCCTTTGTGATCCGGTTCCGCACAACCGCAGCAAACAGGTGGCAGGTGTAGCAGAACTATGGAACAGCTTCAACCGATCATAATCGATAACCTGAACCTCTGGTTTGGCAGTGCTCATATCCTCAAGAACATCAACTTGACCATTCCGCCCCGTGGGGTGACAGCCATAATGGGACCTTCCGGCTGTGGCAAGTCCACGCTCCTGCGTACCATCAACCGGATGAACGACCTCGTAGCCGGCTGTCGGGTTACCGGACAAGTACTGGTGGACGGCACCAACATATTCTGCCCTGAATGTGATGTCATCGAGTTACGCAAGAGAATCGGGATGGTATTCCAGAAACCGAACCCGTTTCCGAAGTCAATCTTCGACAACATCGCCTTCGGTCCCATGGTCCATCGTATGGGCAACCGAAATGAAATAGCCGCGCGCGTCGAGCAGGCACTCCGAGCCGCCAATCTCTGGGAAGAGGTGAAGGACCGGCTTCACGAGAATGCGTTTTCGCTCTCTGGCGGTCAACAACAGAGGCTCTGCCTTGCCCGCTGTCTGGCGGTTGAGCCAGAAATCATACTACTGGACGAACCCGCCTCTGCTCTCGACCCCCACTCCACTGCCCGACTGGAGGAGCTGATCACGCAGATCGGCAGACAATACACTGTCGTCATTGTGACCCACAACATGCAACAGGCTGCCCGCGTCTCTAACTACTGCGCGTTTCTGATGCTGGGTGAACTTATCGAGTTCGACCGCACCGAACGCATCTTCACCAAACCGACAGACCCGAGGACAGAAGACTTCCTCAAAGGCAAGTTCGGATGATACCCCGGCCGGAGCTTGCACAAGTGCGTCAGAAGCCGATAATTACTAAAGAACAGAAGGAGAACTACTTGACCCAACTCGAACAGAAGCTGATTGATCTGAAGAGGCAACTTGTCTCAATGGCATCGACCGTCGAAGAGATGGTTGCCAATAGTATGAAGTCACTGATCGACCGCGATCCGACGTTTGCGGAAGAAGTGATCGCCACTCACGAAGCCAGCGTCAATCGCATGGAGATGGAGAACGAAGACACCATCATAAACATCATGGCTCTGCATCAACCCGAGGCTTCTGACCTCCGCACTCTGGCCATGGCAATCAAGATAAACAACGACCTGGAGCGCATCGGCGATCACGGTGTCAACATCGCTCAGGCTGCCCTGTATCTGATTCCCCGACCAGCTGTCAAACCTCTCGTTGACCTGCCGCGCATGTCCGCGCTCGTGACAACAATGCTGAAGGATTGCCTAGATGCGTTTGCGCGCAGTGACGCACAACTGGCAAGAGGGGTCTGCGCCCGTGATTCTGCGGTGGACGAGCTCAAGAACTCCATCCGACAGGAACTGATCAGACACATGGCTCTGGACACCGCCAGCATCGAGAGGTCGCTTCAACTGCTGCTCATTGCTCTCAACCTTGAGCGCATTGCTGATCTGGCCACCAACATCGCTGAAGACGTGGTCTACATAGTCTCGGGTGAAGACATCAAACACGGCGCTGGCCAGCAGCAGTCAGACGCACAACCATGTCAGCCCTGATTGCAGTAGTAGACGACGAGCCAGATATCGTAGAGCTCGTCTCCCTCAATCTCAAACGCGCCGGTTACCGGGTGATGGGTTTTCCAGACGCAACCTCATTCCTGCGCTACATCAGCAGCAATGTATTTGACCTGGTAATCCTCGACCTCATGCTGCCGGACATGGATGGGCTGGATGTCTGCCGTGAAATCAGAAAGAGCGAGCGGCTGCGTCATATCCCGGTTTTGATGCTTACCGCCCGCAGCGAGGAACTCGATCGGGTACTGGGGCTCGAGACAGGAGCTGACGACTACGTTTCAAAACCGTTCTCGCCCCGCGAGCTTGTCGCCCGTGTCAAGGCAATTCTGCGCCGGAAGGATAATTTGGCTGAGCAGGCAGTACTGCACGTAGACGATATCACCATCGATGCCCACAGGCACTCGGTAACCGTTGCCGGTCGAAGAGTGGAACTCACGCCCACTGAATTCCGCATTCTGCAGCTGCTGGCAGAAAAGCCGGGCTGGGTGTTTTCGCGTACCCAGATACTCGAGCACCTGTGGGGAAACGAGAAAGCGGTTCTGGATCGGACTGTTGACGTCCATATAATGAACATACGTGCCAAGCTGGGCGAAGCCGGACACCTGATTCGCAATATACGCGGAATGGGCTACAAACTCGAGACCGATTGAAACGCCCTCTCTTTCTCACTCTCTTCATTCCCTTTCTCCTCACTCTTGTTATCGTCGCCGTCATCGCCTCTGTCGGTCGTCTTCCTACTGCTCTCATAGTGCTGTGTGCATTGGCTGCTGCCCTTGCTGGCCTGATCACCCGCCGCATCACACTGCGGCTTGACGAACTGAGGGCTGCTCTCCGGCGCTTGAGTACCGGCGATTTTGACGCTCGTATGACCACCGGCCGTCATGAAAGACTACTGGGCATCGCTCCCCTGTTCAATGAGGCAGCAGAGTACATTGCCCGGCTGGTCGCCGAACTGCGAAGACAACAGGCTGCCCTGGACGCAATATTGGGTTCCATTCACGATGCGTTGATCGTTGTCAACAGCGAAGGCCGGATCGTACACGCAAACAGGAGTTTCTCCAAGCTCGTCGCAACTGATGACGTGAACGGACTCCTGTATTGGGAACTCCTGCGCAGCCCAGACCTTATCGACCTCGTCAGAAAAGCCGGGAACGAGTGCAGTCAGCAGAATGTCGAAATCGCCGGCCGTACCTACTCCGTAAGTGCCACGCGCATACCGCAGACCAGTGAGACCGTTATCACCTTCCACGACATAACCGACATCGTCAGTACTGACAAGGTGAAGAGAGAACTTGTGCTCAACGCGGCTCACGAACTGCGGACGCCGCTAACCGCTGTCCGTGGTTACGTGGAGACAATGGAACCGATCGTCAACGAAGAAGGTCGCCGTTGCCTTGCTATCATCAGACGTCATACTGACCGACTGGTCAGGCTTGTTCAGGACATCGCCACCCTGGCGGAGCTGGAAGACCCGGGCCTCCGCCTGGACATCGAGACGATGGACTTGCGTCCGCTGACTGCCGAGCTGGTACAGATGTTTGCGGTCGCTGCCAGCAGCAAGCAGCTGCAACTCAATCTGGAAAGCACGCAAGAACCGCTTCTTGTCAGAGCAGACCGCTTTCGTATCGAACAGGCCCTGATGAATCTCATCGACAACGCAATACGGTACACCGAAAAAGGCACGATCACTGTAAGACTCGGTCGCCAGGGCGGGTTCGCTGTCGTCGAGGTGGTGGACACCGGCCCCGGCATCGAGAACCGCCACCTCCCCCGACTCTTCGAACGTTTCTATGTCGTTGACAAGTCGCGCTCCCGGCAGACTGGTGGCACCGGCCTGGGTCTATCCATCGTGAAGCACATTGTCCTGCTGCACGGAGGCGAAGTCTCTGTCAGCTCGACACCGGGCGCCGGTACCCGCTTTACGGTCACATTGCCCATATCGCCTGGCTGCCATGGCGCCCACGCACCGCCCGAAACAAACCCCGATGACTCAACTGACCGTAACTAGCGGACGATAACCAGCTTGTACGCTGGTCGGTTGCTTCTCTTCAATCGGATGAAGTAAACCCCGGGCTGTTTGACGCCAAGCAGCCCTGCCTCAGGCGCAAGCACTCTACCGGCGGCATCGCGCACAACAACTTCAGCACCGGTCAACGGGCCGGCGCCTGCTCGCACAATCCTGGGCAGTGAACGGCACCGGTCACTTTCAACCGGCTCATCTCCTTCAGCAGCGGCGATGCTGCCATTCTTCGACATTGGTTGAACAGAACGGGTTGTACATTCGTAGCACCAGAGGGCTCGGCTTCCCCTGCCCTTAAGACAGTAGACTCTCCCCTCCATATACGCCAGTGCTGCTCCTGCGCGTACCCACTCGATGCCACTGCCGGCCGGGACGTCCTCAAGCTGTTCCCATGTATCCCTGAGGATATCGTATCTCCAGAACTCATTACAGCAACCTCCCCTGAGCGCGTAAACAAACCTTGTGCCGTCGGACGTCAAGGCTGCGCCGTCACGGCACCTGCGGAAATAGCCACCACGACCGGTCGCCGGCATACTAGCCCGGGCAAACCAGTCATCAGACCTGGGATGATATTCATAGAACTCGTTGGTGCCGCCCTTCAACACAAACACTCTTCCGCCAACGTTCACAATTGCTGTTCCCCGCCGAGGCTTCTTGCCGCTGGAGCCAAGCGGTACTGCCCGGCGGATGTGCCACTGATTCGCAGATACCCAATAAACCAGAAAGTCCGTCGTACCGCCACCCTTGACACAGAATATCTTTGCCGTATCGCGCTGGGGAACAAAAGTGAGCCCGGTGCCGAAGCGGGCTGGTGGAAGCCCGGCGGGCAGTGAAGCACAACCGCTCCAGGAATCTGCTCCAGCGCAGTAGCGCCAGAATTCCCGTGTACGATAACCCTTCAGCGCAAACAGAAAGTCCTTACCGTCGCTGACCAGAGCTCCTCCGCCCTTCACACCTCTGCCACTTGGTTCCCGAGGCATAGCAGTCAGGACACACCATGTGTCACCCGCAGCAACGTACCGGTAAAACTCCGATACTCCGCCGCCTTTCAGTGCAAACAGACTGCTGCCGAGCACTGCCAGAGAGCCGCCGGCTCCAACCGCCGCCGCTCTTGGTCCAGCAGGTACTGGTGCAAGCTCAATCCACCTTATCGAAGACAGAGATTCGACAACTACGACTCGAAAGAGTGAGTCGTTATCCCTAATACTGTCCGGCATGGCGAAAACCCAGGCTCCCACAAAGTAGTTGCCCGGCTCTGCCCGCCAGAGCCGCAAACGCACTACCAAAGTATCACCAGGCGGCACTGCCGGATACAGAAGCGAATCGAGATACACCAACGTGTCTGTCTTTGTTACCCGCAGCCCGACCCT
>JBDRUL010000107.1:0-5161 GCA_039801305.1 Caldifarciminota bacterium
GGGGACAGAGCCGGATTCGATTGTCCGCAGTGTCGAGGAGCTGTTGCACGACCCGGCTGTCTACCAGAGGATGGCAGCGGCAGAGAACCCGTTTGGCGACGGCAGAGCAGCAGTCCGTATCGTGAGGATTCTGCAGAGATTTCTGCAGGGGCTAGCGGACTAGAACAAGCCGCACGGTACCGGTGCGATTACCTTTGTCAGAGACTGCAAAGTAGATGCCGGCAGGAAGCCGGCAGCTGACTTCCTTCAGGCTGGCGCCAGTGGCAAGGGTTCTGCCAAGGGCATCGAGCAGACGCAGACGCTGCCCGCCGTCCGCCAGAGAGCCTTCAGCAGACAGCCCGTGGTCAGGGCGCGCCGGGTCTCCGATTGCCACCGGCAGCGAGTCAGCCGGCACGCGCAGGAGCAGGACAGGGTTTCTGGTCTGACTGCCTTCTCCGAATTCCCATACTCCGGCAATTGGGTCAGCGAAACAGAGAATACGCAGCGTATCAGCCACCACTTCAGCGAGAAAGGGGAAGCGGTAACTGATCGAGTCAGCAGGGGTAAGGCGAATCGGTGCACCCCAGCTGATGCCTAAGTTCTGAGAGCGGGATGCCCAGATGCCGGCACGGCAGAGTCCGGTCTGCGGATCAATATTCTCCGGGTCGAACTGCTCCCAGACGACATAGAGCTCGTGCCGACGCCGGTTGATGCCGATGCTGGGTCGACAGGCGGCAAGGTTGCAGGTGCCGATTGGCGAGCTGTCCGGCAGTCTGATGTGGTGAACTACATGCCAGCAGGGAGATAGATAGGGACAGTAGTGCCAGAGCACGACCTCCTGACGGTTGGTGCCGTCGTAGAAGTCGGCGATGAGGTGGATGCGGATTGTGTCATAGGTCGCACAGGCACCGAGCAGGCTGCGGTTGTAGCTGCTGGGAACAGAGTCTGAGAGACAGACTGTGGCATACCAGTTGGCGCCGTTGTTGGGAGTCTGTTTGAGAAAGAGCCTGTCTTTGTCCTCGCCGCTGGTCACAGTCCAGATATAGCCGAAGCGGCCGGACTGCTTGGAGACAGCGAGGTTGTGGGTGGGGAAGGAGCCGACCTGACCAAGGGGGAAGCCGCCGAAGTAGCTGTAGAAGTAGAGTGATTCGCCAGAGAGGGCGGCGAATTTGGCATAGCCGCGGTCTGAGGCAGCAACGAGGTTGTGCCGCCGGTCGTAGTCGAGGTTGTACTCGCGGAAGCTGCCTGCGCCGGCAGCCGAGTCGGTGAGGCAGGAGATGACCGGTCGACCCCGCCAGAGATAGTCAGTGGAGATGTACGCCCAGCCGTTGCGGATGTCGACGTCAAGGCAGCCGAGGTTGCGCTGCGTCCGGTTGACAACCGTACCATTCTGCCAGCGCCAGCTACCGTTTCTGGGGCAGTAGTTGTAGCGTATCTCGCCATAGCCGTTCTTCCAGACAGCATGGGTGCCCCGGAGGGTGTCGTAGACGAGATAGCGCCGGGCAGGACCGTAGAACTGGAGGTCGCGGTCAGTCCAGCCGATGGTGTCGATAATGGTCAGGGAGTGCGCGGGCAGGCTGGCTGCCAGTGTACAGATGAGTGCGGCGCGCAGGAGCCGGCGAGAGCTGCAGGGTCGGTTGCGCCCGGAAGAGCGGATCAGGGTATGATCAGGGCCTTGAGGTGACCGGTGCATGGAAGAGCAAAGTAGACACCGGCGGGCAGCCTTTCGGGCAGAGCCGAGCCGGCGCTGAGGATGGCAACGGTGCGACCAGCGGCGTCGAGCAGGACTGTCTTTGTCCGGTCATTGCCATTACCGGTGAGCAGTCCGGTTCCCGGCCGCAGAATTGAGGGCAGAGCTGCAGGGGCTCGTGGTCTTTGTGTCGGCTCGGTGACTGCGGGTAGGTCAGCGAGGGGCACGAAGAGGACATTGACTGAGTTGACGGTCTGGGTGCCGTGCCCGTTCTCGAAGACACCGGCGATCTGGTCAGTGATGCAGACCAGAATGAGGGTGTCGCGGAGGTCGGCTGCCAGACAGGGTGAGATTCTGGAGCCGGCGTCAGGTCCGGTGAGGCGCAGGGGCGGACTCCAGCTGATACCGTGGTCAAAGGACTGGGAGACGAAGATGTCGGCACGGCTGATCTGAGTGCGGGGCTCGTAGTTGAGGGAGTCGTAGTTCATCCAGCCGGCAATCAGCCTGCCGTCAATGGCAGATACTGCTAGGCTGGGTCTTATCAGAAACGGTTCGCCGGGTTCGGGCTGAGCCAAGGGCTGGGCAGGGTCATAGCGGAATACCAAAGTCCATTCCGGGTTGCGGCCCTCCTGCCAGTGCCATATCTCTGCCGGTTCAGGTGAGGTACCGTTCCAGACCTGAGTGATGAGGTTGAGCCGGCCAAGAGCGTCGAAGAGCGCATAGGCACCAAATCTGCCGGATGTTGCCTGCGGAATCGAGGTCGGCACCGGCGCCAGGGCCTGTACTCCTGACCAAGTGATACCGGCGTCGTCAGAGATGTTGACATAGAGCCGGTTGGTGCTGGCGATGCTCCAGACTGCGGCGAGCCGGGCAGAGGAGTCGGACGCGGCGATATTGTAGCTGGGGTCAACCGGCGGATTGGTGCCGGAGAGGACAAGCGGGGCTGACCAGGAGATTCCGTAGTCGGTGCTGCGGGAGTAGAGCAGGGTATCACCGGTGGCAGAGTCGGAGCAGAGCATATGCAGGGTGCCTTCATTGGTGAAGGCGATGACGGCTCTCTGGCAGCCGAGCAGGGAGCTGTCCTGAGCGCGTACCGTGAAGTTGCCGGAGCCGGCAATGCTCTCGACCGCCACGACCGGTGAGCGGGGCTGCCGGGTGAGCCAGCTGCAGATAAAGGTGCTGCCATAATAGGGGCTGGGGTTGAGCGGCACAGCGAGGTTGCCACTAGCGTTTCTGAGAGAGCCGAATACGTTGGTCTCACCGTGCCAACTGCCGGTGGCAAAGTCGTAGTGGTTTGCCGCCATACCGGTCTTGACCCAGCTGACATGGATGCCGGTGTGGATCAGGTGGAATATCCGCTGCCAGATGGGACCATAGTTCTGGTGGTCGACGCTGGTGAAGCCGACGGTGTCGGTTCTGGTGGCAGAGAGAGCAACTGTTGCAGCAAGGGTGATGCCGAGTGTGATCAGGATATTGCGGGCGGCGGGGCAGTTCACGGTTTGGCTCGGGATTACTATATCAGCCGGGGCAGTAGAGTCAATTTGAGCATACTGGCTTGACTGCGTTGCGGGTATCACTATTCTCTCGCCGATGAAGCAGGAGTCACTGGCGTCGTTTCATGCCTTTGTTGCGGGCAGAGTTCAGGGGGTCTTCTTCCGGATGTTTGTTCTGCGCGAGGCGCAGGCGCTGGGTCTGGCCGGCTATGTGCGGAACATGCCTGATGGCAGGCTCGAGGTCGTTGCCGAGGGCGAGCGGCAGAAGCTGGAGCAGCTGGTGGAGCGGCTGAAGCAGGGTCCGCCCCGGGCGATGGTGACTGATGTGGATGTCTCATGGGCTGAGTACCGGCACGAGTACAGCGATTTCAGTATTCAGTACTCCTGACACTGCTGATCAGAGGTTGAGATAATGGATAAGATGTTCATGGCCGAGGCGCTGAATCTGGCGGCAAAGGGGCTGGGCTTGACCTCACCGAATCCGCTCGTGGGCGCGGTGCTGGTCAGAAACGGCAGGATTGTGGGCAGGGGCTATCACCGCCGGTTCGGCGGAGCCCATGCCGAGACCGAGGCGATCCGCGCTGCGGGCAGCGCAGCAAAGGGCGCTGCGCTCTATGTGACGATGGAGCCCTGCTGTTTTGAGGGCAAGACTCCTGCCTGTACTGAGACGATTGCGGCTGCCGGCATTAAGACCGTGTATGCGGCAACACTGGATCCGAATCCGAAGGTGAACGGTCAGGGGATAAGCTGTCTGCGGGCTGCCGGCATCAGAACGAGCGTGGGGATGATGGCAGCCGCGGCGAGAAGGCTGAATGAGGCATATTTCACCTTCATGGAGGAGCACCGTCCGTTTGTCGTGCTGAAGGTGGCGGTGAGTCTGGACGGGATGATGGCTACCGGCAGTGGTGAGTCGATGTGGATCACGGGCGAGCAGGCAAGAAGGTTCGGTCAGGAGCTGAGAAGGGCGGCAGATGCGGTGGTGGTGGGTGTGAACACCGTAATGACCGATAATCCCCGGTTGACCTGCCGTATCTTGAAGAGGAAGCGGCTGCTGCGGGTGGTGCTGGATTCGGAGCTGCGGCTGGATCCGGAGCGCCGGCTCTTTAGTGAGCCGGGCGAGGTGCTGGTGTTTACTGCCAGCAGTAACCGGCAGCGCCGGCAGCGGCTGGAGCGGGCTGGTGCACAGGTGATCAGTGTGCGGCTGCAGGCGAAGGGGCGCATCCACTGGCAGGACATATTGGCAGAGCTATACCGCCGGCAGGTGATGAGCGTGCTGATTGAGGGTGGTGCCACCGTGGTCTCTTCAGCGCTGGAGGCAGGGGTGGTTGACAAGGCTTATGTGCTGCATGCGCCGAAGATAATCGGTCCGGGCAGGCTGTTCAGTCAGGGGATTTCACCGCGGCGGCTGGACAGTGCGATTGTGCTGGGAGATGTGAAGCATACGGTTCTGGGCAGTGATGTCCTGACCGAGGGCTATGTTTACCGGATTGGTTGAGGCGGTCGGGACTGTCCGCCGGACTTTTGAGCGGCAGGGTAACCGGATTCTGGAGATAGGGGTAGAGCCGTCGTTCGTGGCCGAGACGAAGCCGGGGGACAGCATATCAGTGAACGGGTGCTGTCTGACCATCACGGAGCGGAAGAGGGAGCTGTTCCGGGTTGAGGCGGTGAGGTCGACTCTGGAGCAGACCACACTGGGGCAGTTCAGAGCCGGCAGGAGAGTGAATCTGGAGCGGGCGCTACGAGGAGACAGCCGGCTGGGAGGACATTTTGTTCAGGGGCATGTCGATGAGACGGGCAGGGTGGAGCGCCTGGAGCGTGGCTCGGGTGAGCGGGTGATTACGATTGCGGTGCGCAGGGGTGAGGGGCTCCTGCTGCCAAAGGGCTCGGTCTGTGTGGATGGGGTGAGCCTGACCGTTGCCGAGGTGGGGGCAGGCAGGTTCTGCGTGAAGATCATTCCCTATACTGCGGAGCATACGACGCTGGGGCAGCTGCAGCCGGG
>JBDRUL010000108.1:0-5141 GCA_039801305.1 Caldifarciminota bacterium
CCAGGCGATGCAGCCCAGCGGTCCGCCAAGCTGGCCACAGTCGTTGTGCCGAAGCCAGTCTTCGTAGCCAAGAGACTTTACCACTTCGAAAACGCCCGGTAGCAGGAGGCCTGCTGATAGTAACTGAAGGGGTCTGAGAAACACCAAGGGCAATGATACTATTCCAGCGAGTCCAATCGTGCTCAGTACACTCCACCAACGCAATGGGTTCTGGCCTAGTACTGCATTACCTGCTAGGCCGAATGCGACGAGTATGCCATATCGCTTGAGGAAATGCAGCGCGGTGTGTACTAATCCATCGGCAGCGCGACGACGGTGCCAGGAGAAGGGGATAAGCAGACCAAGGATGAAGACGAATATCGGGAAGCCGAGATCTACTAGGGTTATTCCCTGTTCAAGGGGCGCATGACGGAACCATTTCGGGGTAGTATGAAATCTGCCGAGATGATTAGCTAGTATCATTATTGCTATTGCTACACCGCGGTACAGGTCGACAGCGCGAAAACGGGTGGCAGAACTGATCACCTAGTCTTGCACAGTTGAAGCACCGAAGGTATCTCTGATGATTCTTTTGATTTCGGATACACCTAAGAGTAGACAGAGAACATAATAGACAGCAAGGCCGAGTGCTCCAGCAGAGAGTAGAGCAAGAGCCATCGCCGGTTTCCCCCTGCCCATTGGTAAGGCCGTAAGACTGTCCGAAGCCAGCAGGGCAATTCCGGCGGCAGCCAGTGCGGCGCAGAGTGTCCGTACAGACAGGCTGGCAACTGAACGGCCATGCAGATTTCCAACGCGGTGTTTGAGGATGAAATACAGGATTGTGAAGTTCAAAGTCTGAGTTACCGATGAGTTCAACGGAAAACATAGATAGCCCAGAAAGCGCATCGTGCCTAAGTTCAGGAGTATGTTGCATCCTACAACGATCATTGCAACGATGGCTGGTGTACGGGTGTCTCCTTGGGAATAAAAGCCGGCGGCGACATTGCGGGTAGCTGCTGCCGACCATATCCCTAGGCAGTAAAGTGTCAGTGCACCCGCAGTGGCATTTGTGTCCAAGACCGTGAAACGTCCGTGTTCGTAAAGGAGCCGAGTGAGCGGTTGTGCCAGTACCATCAGCAGGAGAGCTGCTGGCAGTGTGAGGATGGATACCAAGTTCATCGCGTGGCGGAAACGGTCTCGAAGCTGTTCGTTTGGAGAAACCGCAACATGGGAGTATTCGGCTATGGCGACAGATCCTATCGCTACGCCGAAAAGACCTGCAGGCAGATGCTGTATACGAAAGGCATAGTTGACCCAGGTTACGGACCCCTCCTGTAGGAAAGTGAGCAGAAATGTATTGATGAGGAAGTTGACCTGCCATGTTCCAAATCCGAGCAGCATGGGAAGCCAGCGCATGAACACTTGGCGTAGGCGGAGATCGCTGATGTTCAGTACCGGCCGGTAGCAGAAACCGAGTCGATGCAAGGCGGGTAGCTGGATCAAAAACTGGGCGACTGCTCCTGCAACCACGCCCCAGGCCATGCCTTGAATCGGCTCGCCGCGGGTTGCGAACATGCCGTAGGTGGCGACGGGGACGGCTGCCGAGATAAGGTTGAAAGCAGCAGGTGCGGTTGCCGGGAGGAAGAACCTGCCACCGGCGTTTAGGACACCCATTGCCCAGGCGGCGAGCATAACAAAAAGTAGAAATGGGAACATGATACGGGTTAGCTGAACAGCCAAGTTCATCTGCCATGGAGAACCCCGGAATCCCATGGCGATGAGTTTCACCAGCTGGGGCGAAAGGATGACACCAAGCAGTACTGCTAGACTGCCGGTCAGCACCAGTGCGTTCAGCATGGTTGAAGCAAAGAGCCAAGTGTCCTTTGGCTTGTCTGTTCGCAGGCTCTGGACAAGAGTCGGGACAAATGCTGCAGACAGTGCGCTCTCGGCAAATAGATCACGCAGGAGGTTGGGTATGCGGAAGGCGACGTTGAAGGCATCGGTCGCTGCACTAGCTCCAAAAAGATGAGCGAAAACGGACTCGCGCAAAACACCAGTGATGCGGGAGAACATAGTTCCGATTGTGAAGCTGCCGACCCTACGGGTGAATCTCGCGTCGAGCGTATCCTGTCGGGACGTGCTCATTGTCTCAGGTGTTGTCTGTCATTCACATAACCATTTTCCGGCGGCAGGTCTCGGACGCAGGGTGTGAACCATTGGGTACAGGCGAGTATATGAGCCTGTTGGCAGAAAATCAAGAAGGTGCTGCTGCCCTCAGGAGGTTGATTTGTGGACTTTGGACGCTAGATTGGTGCGATGTCCAGAGAGAAACCGGAAACTATCCTAGCCAAGGGACGCCGGGTGCGCCGGATCCCTGTCAAGACAGATGTGCTGAAGCAGGGCGATGACATTGTGGCAAAGGTAAGAGAGTATGCCGGAGCAGTGTTGAGGCAGGGCGACATACTGACGATTGCTGAGAGTCCACTGGCATGCGTGCAGGGGAGGGCGATCCCGATAGACAGCATAAGGCCGGGTTTCTGGGCGAGGTTTTTGTGGCGGTTCGTGAAGAAAGTGCCCTACGGAATTGGGTTACGCAGTCCTTGGTCGATGCAGTGCGCTATAGACGAGGTCGGAGTGGCCAGGATTCTGCGTGCTTCTATTGCGGGTGCGTGGGGCAAGCTGCGTGGCAGGAGTGGAGATTTCTATCGCATCGCCGGCCCCCAAGTGGCGATGATAGATGCGGCGCACACATCGGGAGTGAAAGAATACTTTGAGTCCGTAATATTGGGGCCAAAGGATCCTGATGGAGTTGCGCAGCAGCTGAAATGCGCCTTGGACTGTGAGGTCGCGGTTGTGGACGCAAACGATATCTTCGGCTGCAAGGTGGTAGGACGTTCGGACGGATTGGACGTAAGTCTGGTTGAGTCAGCTATGCGCGATAATCCTGCAGGTCAGGGGGGCGAGCTTACTCCAATAGTACTTTTGCGAGTTGAGTCGGATGTCTGTGAAGAGGGTAAGGGATTGTCCGCTTGACGTGGGTTGCTGATATATTACCCTTGAGTGATTGTTTACCTGTTTCTCAATGCTGACGACGAGAGACGCACATAAACCACAAAAGGAGGTTCGATGAGAAGAACAGTGATAACGGCGCTGCTAATACTGGCAACTGCCGGTATGAGTATGATATCGCCGGAGCTGGAGAGGCATCTGGCAACCGCCCAGCCGGGGAGCCGGCTTCCCGTTCATATTGTTCTGAAGAACCAGTTTGACTCAGACTTGCTCAACTCGCTGGTAGACGGGCTGCCGCGGCGTGAGCGCCGTGTTGAAGTCGCCCGGATACTGCAGGCGTTTTCCGAACGGGAGCAGGCCGGACTGCTTGAGTATCTGAACAGAGCAGCAGCTGATGGCCGGGTGGCTGACATAAGGCCACTCTGGATAATAAACGCTGTTTACTGTGAGGCTACTCCTGAGGTCATCCGCGAGATTGCCCGACGGGCAGATGTCAACTATGTCAACTACGACCTTGCCTATGCGCCTGATCTGTTGGAACCGGAACAGCCGCTTGCAGGTACTGATGAGATTGCCTGGGGTGTTCAGAAGATAAATGCGCCGCAGGTGTGGGCGCAGGGCTATACCGGTCAGGGTATTGTCTGTGGTCATATCGATACTGGCGTGAACTACAACCACCCGGATCTGGCAGACCATATGTGGACAGACCCGAACTATCCGTACCACGGATGGAACTTCGAGAACAACAACAATAACCCCATGGACCAGCAAGGACATGGCACTCATACGGCCGGTACAGTTGCCAGTGACGGAACTGCAGGCAGTCAGTGCGGCGTGGCGCCGGATGCCCAGATAATGGCCTGCAGAGTACGGACGGTAGCAGACTCGGTCGCCGAGTCGCAGTGCTGGCAGGCGATGCAGTTCTGCGTGAGTCCGCCGCTCAGCCCGGGTAATGGTGCCGATCTGTATACTATGTCGCTGGGCTGGCAGCTTTCTTGGAATCCGCATCAGGCGACTTGGCGGCAGACCTCCAATAATGTTAATGCAGCCGGACTGATTCAGTGCGTTGCTGCCGGCAATGAGCGGAGCATCAGCCCGCCGAACTCCTGTCGCTGCCCGGGTAATGTACCACCGCCCTGGTGGAACCCGCAGAATACAGGTGTAGGAACCCTGTCGGGCATCATGTCCATTGGCGCCACAGATGCGAGCGATAACATTGCCAGTTTCTCCTCGCGGGGTCCAGTTACGTGGCAGAATGTCCCACCTTTCAATGACTATGTCTACCCACCGGGGCTCACCCGACCGGATATGTCGGCTCCTGGTGTGGATGTGAAGTCCTGCGCGGTTGGTGGTGGTTACACACTTATGTCCGGTACCTCGATGGCGACTCCGCATGTGGCAGGAACTGTTTGTCTTATGCTGTCGAAGAACCCTGGTCTCACACCGGCAGTGGTCGATTCGATTCTTGAGATTACAGCCGTCGAGCTGGGGCCGAGCGGCAAGGATAACGATTTTGGTGCGGGAAGAATTGATGCTTTGGCAGCGGTCAATTACGTGACCGGCACCGGCGGACCCATGATCGTGTTGCGCAATGTGGCCGTGCATGATTCACCGCCGGGAGGCAATAACAACGGCCGGGTTGACCCGGGTGAGGCAGCCCGGTTGCGGATTACTCTGCGTAACTCGGGTGGGGCTGCCTGCAACAACACTGTTGGTGAGTTCCGCAGTGGCGACAGCCGCCTTGTTGTTACTGATCCGACTGGGACTTGGGGCAACATTCCTTCTGGGGGCGAAGCCACAAACACAAATGACCCGATTGCGGTGCAGGCCTCAAACCTGATTCCTCCGGGTACAATGGTTCCGTGTACTCTGGTCGTCACCGGCGATAGCGCTGACTACCAGACACGGCTGCTGGTCAGTCTGACGGTTGGTGAGCCACCGCCGCAGCCGGGGCAGATTATCTGGGGACCCAAGGTCTGTCCGGGAATGCCGACTGACTGGGGGCTGTACGGTGTTGCGTACAACACTCAGGACAGCCTGATCTACTGCGTCTACTACATGAACTCGACCATCTACAAGTACACCTCTGACAGCACGGTGAGTTCACGCGGAACTATCACCGCCCCAGAGGACTCCTGTACCGACATCGATTA
>JBDRUL010000109.1:0-5133 GCA_039801305.1 Caldifarciminota bacterium
TAGGAGAAGGGTACCCGCTGACCCTGCACGGTTTCAGGTACCACAGTCGCGATGATGACGTTGCCCTGATTGTCGACGACCGGGGTGGACTGTTCCTGTCCGATACCCTTGAGATAATAGCGACCAAGCACATTGGCGCTCTGACCCGCATCCTGCAGGCAGTAGAGGGTATCGTTCTCGTTCGGTGCGTAGATGCGGTCGCCGCTGATCGCCACTGTTCCCCAGTCCTTGAGCGTGGTGTCAGTGGGCCAGTACCAGACCCGGCTGAGACCCGGACCTTTGAAGGCGTAGATTCTGCCGTCCTCATTGCCGCAGATGATATGGTTCGTGGCTGCGCAGTAAGCCGGATGCCAGAAGCGACCCTCGTCAAGGACTCTGGGGCTGCCTGTGCCACGGACTCTGCCGTCACGGTAGCGCAGGGCGAACAGCCGGCTGTCGTCGCAGCCGCCGACAACGACCACTGTGTCAGAGCCCATTACGACAATCACCGGCGCAGCGGTCACCGGCTCGCTGTCCCCAGCTTCTAAGCCGCCGGGCTGGGAGAACCAGAGCACACCGCCCGAAGTACCGATCTGCACCTGTGCCGAGCAGGGAGCCGAAACCGAGCGCTTCTTGTCGCGCGCCCAGACATAAGCCGTGACCGTGTCGATCTTCTTATAGGCGTGGAAGACGGTCAGCTGCGCCGGACTGGCGAGCATGGTGTCGAGCCAGCCCGTTCTTTCACCATCGCCGAAGTCGAACCTGAACTGGATGCTGTCGCCTTCCGGATCTTCAGCCAGTACCGTGAACGCTGCCGGCACATCCTTGACCGCCACAAATGGCGCTTGGAAATTGATGATGTTCGGTGCGGCATTGGGAGCGACATAGATGTTACGGGGGTCTGTCCAGGCAGAAACCTTTGCCGGGTTGGAGGCAAGAGCAGCCTGCATTTTCCAGGAGTAGGTGCCGACCGCTGTCCACTTGAGCGTTACAGTGGCGGTTTCGCCCGATTCGGCCTGGCCAACAGTGTCGATGGTGTTGTTGCCGAGGTCGGCGATATATTTGATCTCACCCGATGCAGTCGAGAAGACCCTTACCGGGGTTTCCGCGTTTACCCAGGTGGTTTCAGGTGCGCTGACGATGACCGGGACAGTCGGTGCCTTTTCGCACTTGCCGGCAACAAGCAGGAAGCCAGCCAGGCAGGCGAAAAGGATCGCTAGAGTTCTCTTCATTGTTCTCCTCCCAAGTTACAGATTGTTCAGCAAGGATGGGTATCTTACGACATTGGGGCCGTGGAACGTGCCGGTCTCAGGCAGCCGGCAGGTTCCGCCACGGCCGTCTTCAAAATAGTAGTAGTACTCATGGAAGTTGCCGAGGTAGTGGCGCGTCCGATATGTGTAGATACCGGTAGGGCTGCGGCCTGACCTGAGCTTCATGTCGTGCGGGATACCGTTGATGTAGACGCGGGCAATCGAAGGGGGGGCGCCGTCCGGGTCGCGATACTCAACCCGGTAGATGAAACGTGTCTGGGCAGTACCGATCATTGGATCGACGCGGGGTTCAATCAGTTGAGGCGGCTGGTTGGGCATCGCCGCAACTTCCGGACCGCGCAGGAAACCGTGCCGCGGGTGCGCAACGCAGGCGCCGCAGTCGTCGATTCCGACAAAGTAGTAGCTGTGCGGACCGGCAGGAAGCCGGGTGCGATAGAGGTAGATGCCGTTGGCCGGTGTGCCGCGGTGCAGGGTCATGTCGCGGACAATTCCGTCGATGATGACCCGGACAGCGCGCGGATTTGTTCCGTCCTTGTCCTCGTAGTTGACCGTGAAGGTATAGGTCGCATCTTCAGAACCGCTTTCAAAGTAGACACCGCCGTTGGTAAGGACCGGCAGGCGGTTGAAGGTGCGATTGGTGCCTACATTCGGTCCCCGCTTGCTGCCGTAGCGCGGGAAACGTTCCGAGAGGCCCCGGACATCTTCGGCATAGAAATAGTATGTGTGCTCGCCCGGAGGAAGTGTAAGCCTCGCCTGATAGATGCCTTCGTTGGGACGGCCTCTGATCAGGCGCAGGGGGTAGGCTATGTTGTCGACATAGACCTCCACCCGGGCTGGTATGTCGCCATCAGGATCACTGTATTTGACCTGGGCAACATAGACCGTTCTGGCTGTGCCTGCCAGCGGGGTGATTCTTGCACCGCAGAGGCAGGGCTTGCTGTTCTCGGTGGCGGCCAGCGTCGGTGACGAGAAGACCAGTATCGCCAGAACTACTGCAGAAGCTGCGGCAAAAGCAGAATGCGGTTTGCGCATTCCTCCTCCTTTTTCTTGACGGGCTATTATAGGTAGTGGTTGCGGAGTGTCAAGGAGTTACTCGGCATATTCTTCCGGATAAGTCCCTGATCCGGTTCCGGTTCAAAGGTGCTTGACTTGAGTGACAGTGTCGGTACTGTCTTTTCCGGGATGAGAAGGCCTGTTCTGGCCGCCATGGTCTTCCTGCTGGTAACCGGTGCGCAGGCACAATATCTGGAGCGGCTACTGGTGGTCGGAAAGGGTCCGCTGGCAATGGCGCTGGACAGCTTACGGCACCGGCTCTTTGTCGTCTGCCAGAATTCGAATACGATGGCCGTAGTGAACACCGAGAGCCTGCGCCTGAGCGCGGTCGTGAACCTGGGTTCCAAACCAGCGGATGTACTGGTGTTGCCGTCGCTTGGGAGGGTCTATGTTGCCTGTTCCCCAGGCAGTGGCAACGGTTCGGTGCGGGTTTACGATGCGGATAATCTCTCACTGGTTTCGGCTATCGGGGTGGGCAGGAGCCCAATCAAGCTGGTCTATGCTGCTGTTGATAACCGCATCGCCTGCCTGAACCGGTTGAGTCCGAGCGTGAGCATCATCCGCTGCGATTCAAACCGGGTGGTGAGGAGTGTGAGCCTTTCCCAGACTCCGGAAGATATGATCTGGAACCCGGGCTCAAACCGGCTCTATGTGGTCAGTGGCGCCTATATGCAGTCGGGCAGGATAACAGTGATCGATCCCCGCACTGCCCAGACCGCGAAGACCGTGAGTACTGGTGAGGACGGCTGGCGTGCGGTCTGCGACCCGGTACGAAACAGGGTGTATGCGTTCTTCCGGGGGTCACGGACACTGGCAATTGTGGATGGCAGTCGCGATTCGATAGTGCGGACGCTGCGGACTGAGAGCGAGGTCTGGGCAATGCTCTGGTTGCCGGACGACAAGCTCTACGTGGGGAACTACTGGACTTCTTCGGTTTCGGTGCTTTACGGCAGCGATACCGGTTTCGGTCGGACTTTTCGCGTTGCGGGCGGCCCCGGATGCTTCAGACTGAATCCGCTGACCGGCAAGGTATATGCGGCTTCGTATCTGGAAGGGCGGGTGAGTGTGATTGATAGCCGCTCCGGCGGGGATGAGCTCTGGGATTCGATCGGAATCGGCGCCGGGCCCAGCGACATTGAGGTCTGCCCTGCCACCAACCGGATTTTTGTCTGCAACTCCTGGGATTCGACCGTGGCGGTGATCCGCGATGAGCTGACCGGCCTGACCGAAAGCAGCAGCTGCCTGAATGGGACAGGGCGGGTGACGGCAACGGTTGTGCCGGGTATCGCCGGTCTGATATCGAAAGCGGCAGGAGAGATGCTCTTTGATGTCCATGGCCGCCGGGTGACCGGTATGGCAATGACTGACCGGCTCTCGCCTGGAGTCTATTTTGTTGTAGGCAGTTCGGGTTCAGTGCGGCGACTGACGGTCGTCGGCCGCTGATTTCCGCAGGAGCAGGTCCAGCCCGGCAAGTTTCTTCTGGAGCTGTCTGATTTCGGAGTGATGGGTCATGTCCAGATGCAGGGGCGTGACCGAGATGAATCCGGAATAGACCGCCTCGAAGTCTGAGCCGCTTTCCGGCGCATAGTCCATCTCGCCATCGATTATCCAGGATTCGCTGCCGTCCGGCAGGTTGTGCCTTATCGCCATGTCCCGATAGATGCGACGGCCCAGTGTGGTGACACGTACACCCATTACCGGCATTGCCGGAATGTTCACGTTCAGGACTGTCTTTCTGGGCAGGAGTCCCGCAAGCAGCAGCGGAACTAGACCGCGTATGAAGGTCTTCGCGGCACGACGGTTTTCACCGGCGAGAAGATATGAGACTGCGACCGCAGGCATGCCGAGCATTGCGCCTTCGATTGCGGCAGCAACAGTGCCGGAGTAGAGCACATCGTCACCCAGGTTGGGACTGTCGTTGATGCCGGAGAAGACAAGATCGATCTGGCGTTTGAGGATGCCGTGATGCGAGACGAGCAGACAGTCGGTTGGTGTGCCGTGAACCGCGAGCCAGCGGGGTCGTCTTCTATTGACCCGCAGCGGCTTGCGCAGGCTGAACGAGTGAGAAGCAGCAGACTGGTTCTCAGCCGGAGCCACCACCCAGCCTCGACCGAGACCCCTGAGTGCAGAGTAGAGGTCGTGGATTCCTGGTGCGTCGATACCGTCATCGTTGGAGACGAGTATGAGCGGCTTTGCAGATTCTGAGAGCATGGGTGGTATCTTATTGACAGGAGCCAGGAAGTCAAAAGGAACCGTATTGGCCAGAACAGCAGGCACAGAAGAGTCGGCACCAGAGCGGGAAGGCGACCGGCAGCGAGCAGCCGGATGTGATGGGAAAGAAGGAGTGCTGACGATGTCGGCGCAGGATTGGCGTTCAGATCGGGTCGGTGCCTGCGTAATGGCTGCGGGAAAGTTGATTGGAGCAGGTTCTGACGATGATTCGGAGATAGAGGCGCAAAGGACATGTGACAGGGAGGCAATCGGGGGGACTGTCCTCCCTACAGTCCCCTATCAGCGGCTGACAGGCGGTAACCGGTTGCTGCTGGTGCAATTGCAGACGATGTGTTAACACTGGCCAGTCTGGGGGATCATACTCAGGGGTATGCCAGGTTGGGAAGAGTCTAACTTGACCAGAGCGTTTTGGCTGCTATATTATCAGCTACGACCGGCTGATGCCGGCCGGTCGCTGATGCCGACATAGCTCAGCCGGTAGAGCAGAGGTTTTGTAAACCTCAGGTCGGGGGTTCGACTCCCTCTGTCGGCTGAACAGTGTTGAGGGACGGGTTCCCGAGTGGTTAAAGGGGGCAGACTGTAAATCTGCTGGCATTTG
>JBDRUL010000110.1:0-5112 GCA_039801305.1 Caldifarciminota bacterium
ACAGCGGATTTTCCGGATACGCGAGGCGGGGTCTCGGCAGGGATTTGAATCGGTGCACGACCTTCTGATGAAGGAGATGGAGAACATTGACCGGGCGCTGGGCGAGAAGCGGCAGGTCACCGGCATTGAAACCGGGTTCAGAGAGCTTGACCTGAAGACCTCCGGTCTTCAGGATGGCGAGCTGATCGTTGTTGCGGGACGGCCTTCGATGGGCAAGACTGCCTTTGCTCTGAATATCGCTGTTCATGCGAGTCTCAGACACAAGTTACCTGTCGCCGTTTTCAGCCTTGAGATGTCATCTGAATCTCTGATTCAGCGGCTGCTCTGCGCTGAGGCCCGTATTTCTCTGCAGAATCTGCGGCGCGGTGCCCTGACGCCCCAGGAACGTACCCGGCTGACAACAGCACTTGGGCCGCTCGGTGAAGCACCGATCTATATTGACGACAGCCCAGCGCTGACCGCTCTTGACATCAGGGCGCGAGCCCGGCGTCTCCGCTCTGAACATAGAGACCTGGGGTTGATTATTGTTGACTATCTGCAGCTTATGGAAGTGCCATCTGACCGGCGTCGCGAACGTAATCGGCAACAGGAGGTCGCGGACATCTCGAGGTCTCTGAAGGCTATGGCCAAGGAGCTCGATGTTCCGGTGATTGCAGTCTCGCAGCTTTCGCGGGAACCAGAGAAGCGCAGTGATCACAGGCCTCAGCTCTCCGACCTGCGCGAGTCGGGCGCTATCGAGCAGGATGCCGATCTGGTACTGCTTCTCTACCGAGGGGAACAGTACTTCCCTGAAGAAGAGAGTCTGCGAGGCAGGGCAGAGGTAATCATTGCCAAGCAGCGTAACGGTCCCTTAGGAACCGTACAGCTGGTTTTTGAAGGGCACTGCATGCGGTTTGACAATCCGTATCTGCTTGCCGGGCCGGAACCGGTTCCAGAAGAAGGATACGACGTTGCCGAGTTCGTGTAGACTGTAGTGAAGCACCAGACTGTTTTCGTATGTCAGGAATGCGGGCATCAGGAGCCACGCTGGCTGGGCAGATGCCCTGACTGTGGGGGCTGGAACAGTCTGGTGGAAGAACGTCGGCCCCGAGCGCGTAGGTCAACAGGGGTACCTACAGGCGGGGCTGCCGCTGTCCGGCCACAGCGGCTGGCAGACGTCGCGGCGTTACGAACCGGTCGTATGCTTACGGGCATTGGTGAGCTTGATCGGGTAACGGGCGGTGGACTGGTCCCAGGATCGATTCTGCTCATTGGCGGCGAACCGGGTATTGGCAAGTCAACTTTGATGCTGCAGGTATGTTCCCGGCTGGTTCAGGAGGGTATGTCGGCTCTATACGTCACTGGAGAGGAGTCTGTTGAACAGGTGCGGTTGCGGGCTGAACGTCTGGGTGTGAACCTCGAGCGAATGTTCGTTCTGAGCGCGGTGGAGATCGACGAGGTCAAGGCAGCGATCGAAGAGCTATCACCGGCACTAGTGGTCATCGATTCCATCCAGACCGTCTACTCAGGCGCACTAGCCAGCGCACCGGGCAGTGTTGGTCAGGTGAGGGAGTGTACCGCTGAGCTGTCGCGGCAGGCGAAGTGTCGCCGCATGGTGGTGTTCGTTGTGGGGCATGTGACCAAGTACGGTGCGATTGCCGGTCCGAAGACACTTGAGCACATGGTGGACACGGTTCTGTACTTCGAGGGTGAGAGTTTTCAGCAGTACCGGATCGTGAGGGCGGCGAAGAACCGCTACGGTTCCACGAACGAGATCGGCGTCTTTGAGATGACTGAAACCGGTCTGGTTGAGGTTGAGAACCCTTCCGTCTTCTTTCTGTCCGACCGCCGTGCTGATACTTCCGGTTCAGCAGTCGTGGCTACGGTCGAAGGGACACGCTCCTTGCTCGTTGAGGTGCAGGCGCTTGTTGCCAGCACTCCTTTTGCTGTACCCCAGCGGGTGGCTACCGGGTTTGATGCCCGTCGGCTGAACATGCTTATCTGTGTGATTGAACGTCGGGCTGGGATATCTGCCGCTGGTAAGGATGTGTTCATCAATGTGGCGGGCGGATTGCGTCTGACCGAACCGGCAGCTGATCTGGCAACAGTCGCAGCAATAGCGTCATCGGTGCGGGACTTGCCGCTACCGGCAGATATGGTTTTTGTCGGCGAAGTCGGTCTTGCCGGCGAAGTGCGCCGGGTGGGTCGCATCGAGAACCGGCTGACTGAGGCGAGTCGACTTGGTTTCAGGCGGGCGCTGGTTCCGCGGGGAGTGTTGAGCAGGATGCGGGTTCCTGCCGGATTTGAGGCAGTGGCGGTGGAGACCGTTGCTGAGGCTTTTGGCCAGGCAGGGTTGGGATGAACGGTTCATCACCCGTGTACCGCGACGGGCAGAGAACGGTGGTCCTTCAGTCTTGGTGCCGCTGGGGATGGAGAAGGTGGTCTCTGTCAGTTGGATATCAAGGGAGGAAAGTGTGTTCTTTATTCGCAGAAAGAAAGTTGTCGTCGACTATGATACGCTCAGCGATTCGAGGATTGCCGGGTTCTTCGAGCTCGGTCTTATCAATGCCAAGCTGATTCTGCCGAAGCCACCGGTACCGACAGAATCCGATCATCGGGCCCGGCGGGCATGGGAGACGATTGAGCGGCTGCGGCGGATCAAAGGAGTAAGCGTAAAGCTTGATGGCTCGTTGTTGGATAGCAGCAGACTGGTCGACGTGGCGAAGCGCCAGAAAGCAACTCTGCTTACCGCCAATAGTGCTCTGGGTGCTGAGACGAAGGATCTGCGGGTGGTGACCACTACAGCTATCTATCAGTTGTTCCGCCCGACATACCTACCCGGGACGGAACTAAGGGTACGCATCAGCAAGAAGGGCAAGGATAAGAATGAGGGCATTGCTTACCTTGAGGGGGGGGTGAAGGTTGTTGTAGAGGATGCCGCTGATGCAATCGGTTCTGAGCTCGATGTAACAATCCAAGGTGCGCTGGACACAGATGTGGGCAGAGTTGTTTTTGCCAAGCGGCGCTTCACCGAATTACGCTGAGCCGTAAGTCCGCATTAATGAGAGCACCTGATCACCGTTAATGTCCGGCTCCAGTTGCTGCCGGTGATCCGGCACAGATAAGTGCCTGAGCGGGTTGCAGCGCCATTGTCGTCTCTGCCATCCCATGTCAGGGTGGAGCGATCCGTGCCAAAGGGCAGAGAGGAACGGACGAGCCTGCCGTCGGTACCGAAGATTCTCGCTTGCACAGATCCCGAACCTGAGGGCAGGCGCAGCTCGATCTTGCTGTCGAACGGATTGGGGAAAGCAAAGACTGGTTCCTGACAGTCGCAGACGGTCTCATCGCTGGTAGTCGCAGGTTGAGCTGGCGGGTGGGCAACCTCGAATCGCCAGAGGGGTTTGAACCAGTTGCTTGAGTCGGTGTCGGTTTTGATCTGACAGCTCCAGTTATAGAGTCTGCCGGGTTCCAAGCTTCCGCCGCGGTCCTGCCACCAGGGTAAGTTGCTCTGTGCTTCGCGCACGAGCGTTCTGCCATCCCACACCCGCAAGCGGTAGGTCACCGGATAACGCACCGGCCTGACCACGAGCATCAGACGGCCGTTAGGCACAACTGAACCGTCTTGGGGCAGCTTCGGTTCTGGCGGAGATAGCCTAGATTCTACCGAGAAGTTCCAGCTGGGCGAGAACCACTCGCTCCAGCCGCCCGCATCGCGGACGCGGCAGGTCCACTGATAGTTGTGTCCATACTGTAGCAGCCTGCCGGCAGCCGCTACATTCCAGCTGGGGCAGAGGCTGTAACCCTCAGCAGCGATGCTGCCCATTTCAAAAACCCGGAAGTGATACAGATAGAAGGGAATCCCTGATTCCACAAGCAGGGTAGGCGCCGGGTCAAAGAGCGTTTCGTGGTCAGCCGGTTGCAGAGGAACGGGCGGCGGCGGATTGGTCGGGCCCGGGCTGATTGTCGCTGGCGCCGCGACAATCCCCCGAGCCCGATCGCTTGGAACTCCGGCAGCGCTCATCAGCCCGACTGCGCAGAATACAATGATAATTCCGTATCTCACATCACCCTCCTAACGTCCAGCCCGCGCAAGTCGGCGGGGTCTGGACTAGACTTGGGGCTGTCGAGAGCTAGAGCGCAGCTTCTGCGGGATACTCTTCTGGGATGTCGGTGCATCTCGACAGTCCTATTGCAGTCACACCCCCACATCCGTCCTTCCCTTTCAGGAACCCATGATGAGACAAAGCAACTCGTGTGCCGTAACAGCGGTAGGATGCTGGCAGCTGCAATACTGTGTGCTGCATACACATAGACGCTACAGACCGCAGGAAAGCTCAGAGGTTGGTAAGTAGCACCGTCTGTCAGTTCGTCAAGGCTTATTGTCATAAGCAGCTGAAGTCGGTCAGGATGTCCAGCTGCGACAGGTCTTGTCGGTTCGAAAGCCGGATTATCACAGTTGACAGGGCAGAGTCGGGTTGTATACTGCCCTGACAGCTGGTTCAGACTGGGCAATAGGGCTACATCCTGACAGAGGAGACAGATCATACAAAAGGAGGCGTGATGAGCAGAACAACAATGTTGCTTCTACTGGCGGTTGCACTGGTTCTGGCGGTGCCCTTGGCAGAACGGGCTTCGCAGGCACGCGGACCAGTGGCTGAGCTGGTGGAACAGATAAGGGGTGCAGCCAAGCCGCAGACCGGCGGCCGCGACGGTTTCAAGGTGCTGGTTGCAGCAGCTGAAAACGGCATCGAGCAGCTAGCCCAGATGCTACAGGACAGCTCTGGCGGTGACTTCACCTGTGAGTACATGTATGCACATCAGTACCATCTGCGAAGGCCGGACTCGCTGCTGGCAGTGGGCGTAGCAGCGATAGTTACCTTCACCGACTATCCGTATCTGGATAAGAACATGTTCGGTGATACACTCGCGAAGTTTGTGGACCTGGGTGGTGGCGTGGTCATTACCGTGTTTGCCGACTATTCGCCGTGGAACATCGGCGGACGTTTTGCCACCCAGTATATGCCGGTGGCTTTTGCCAATAATACCTACACTTCCGGAACCCTGGGTACGGTGCACCAGCCGAGCCATCCGATAATGAACGGTGTGACAACTGTCGGCTGTGGCAACTACAAG
>JBDRUL010000111.1:0-5004 GCA_039801305.1 Caldifarciminota bacterium
GCTGGCAGTAAGCTTCACCAGAAAAGTGAACCAAGCCGAGCCGGCAGTGATTCCGACCACCGGATTTCCGTCTGCGCCGACTGCGAGGGCGGTCGGGTTGTCGGCAAAGTGCCAGTTGATGAACTTCTGCCAGAGCAGGTCACCGTTGTCGCCGTAGGCAAGCACCATCGTATATATTGTGAGCGCGTCAGAGATGGCGGCAGCAACATAGGCGGTGGTGCCACCACAGCGCACCTTTGCCGGAACAGTATTCTGACCGTCATAGAATATCCGCGTCCAGAGAGTATCATCGGCTGCTGCACTACCGGCCAGCAGCACCACTGAGAAAGCGGCAACCAGAACTTTTCTATTCAACGCAACCTCCAAGTATTGAGTATTGAGTCTATCTGCCCATATCACAGTGTCAACTGGAGAACCCGGACTACGGAAAACATCTGTCCGTCTACGCGCTGTCATTATGAATCAACGAATCGGCTAACCAGCCATAACACAAGAACCTGTCAGAAGGGAACCCAGCCACCCCGGCTGTCCACCCGGTCAGTCCCGGAGTGATTCCCCAGATGCTTTCCCCTGTCCTCTGTCAGACCTTGTATCTTATCCCTTTGCCACCCCTGCCTGCCATCCCGGTCTGCCTGCCGCCTGTTCTGCCTTCCCATCTCCCCTCCCACCTACACTCCAGTGCCCAGCCAGAAGTGCTGATGGAAGTGCGAGCCTGACTGCTCTGTCAGCCTCCGTGACGGGTGCCGTCAGGCTTGCCGGCTGCAGCGCCGGGAATCATGCCCAGCCAGCTGCTGTAACCAAACCCGCCTCATATCCCTATCCGGCTCCATTCAGCAACGCAGATACAGGTGCCGTGTCGGCATTGGTGCAGTCTCCCACTGCCCTGTCTTGAACCTGCGCTGCCTGCATCTAGGATTTGGGCATGGACACTCGTGCCGGGCTGATTGCAATCGGCGCCTTCGGCTTTGCGGCTCAGATTGTTCTCTTGCGCGAGCTCTTTGCCATCTTCAGCGGCAACGAGCTGGCAGCCGGTCTGATGATCGGAATCTGGATACTCTGGGAAGCACTCGGCGCTTTGCTGGGTACAAGGTTGAAGCCGGGCTTTACCTTGATGGCTGCGGCTTCGGTTCTCCTGACCATTGTTACGGTAGCGCTCGCGCCCCTTGTTCCGGGCTGGTTCGGTCTGCTGCCCGCTGAAACTCCAACTCTAGCCACACTGCTGGCTGTCACCGCTCTCGTCAGCCTGCTGCCGGCATTCAGCCATGGCATGCTTTTCACGCTCGGCGCCCACGCTCTCAGCCAGAATGAACCCGGCTCTGCTGTCCCGGCAAACGCCTATATCTGGGAAGGAATCGGCAGCACAATAGGAGCAGCTGCGGTCTCATTCTGGCTGCTGGGCAGGCTGGCTTCGCTGAACCTGCTGGCACTGCTGGGTTTACCGGTAGCAGTGGTTTCGACCACGCGCAAGGCAGCCCGGACCGCCAGTATGACTGCAGAAGCTCTTACCGCTGTCTGCTGCCTGCTGGTACTCCTCTCTGGCAGCAGTATCGAACGACGAGTCTACTCACGCATCTGGCAGCACCAGCGGGTAAGCGGTGTCTTCGACTCTCACTACGGCCGCTTCCTGCTCCTTGAACAGGAAGACCAGCGCACAGTTCTTGCCTCAGGCGCACCGGTGTTCACCTCGACGCCGACCAGTGTTGCCCTGACCGAGGAATTGGCGCACATCCCGCTGCTGGTTCATCCTGAGCCCGAACGGGTACTGATTCTGGGCAGCTCCTATGCTCCTGCTCTCTCAGCGGTACTGCTTCATCCCATCCGGCAGGCGACAGTTGTGCAGCCTGACCCGGTGCTCAACCACCTGCTCCTGACTACTGGCGACAGCACGCTGAAGGCAGCCCTCAATGACCCGCGTGTCCGACCCATCACCGCTGACCCGCGCGCCTGGCTGAGATCATCAACCGACAGTTTCGACTGCATCATCATCACCGAGCCGGCACCAGCCAGCCTTGCTGCCAACCGGCTCTTCAGCGCCGAGTTCTACCGGTTCTGCTCAGACCATATGACTGCCAACGGCATTCTCGCTGTCCCTGCTCCAGGATCGGTCAACCGGCTGACCGCTGATGCGGCAGCAGTGATAGCCACCCGGCAGCAGACGTTGCAGACCGCATTCCTCCATGTCCGGCTGCTCTTACTCGACCTGCCTTTGCTCCTGGCAGCAGGAGACAGTATCCGGGTCTCTCCTGAGACCCTTGGCTGCCGGCTGCGCACCCGCAACCTGAGACCCGTTGTGCTTGACTCGAACTACATCGCTGCCCTGCTCGATCCGTTCCGCCAGAGCCAGCTCAGCCGCTGGCTGCCCCGGAAAGCAGCACCGGTAAACCGTGACCTGCTGCCGGTTGAACTGCGCCTGAGCATGACCCGGGCTGGACAGCTGTCGGCACCCCTTCTCGCACGTCTCTATCGCTGGCTTGGCGAGCAGCGACTGCCAACGGCAGCCATCATGATTCTGCTGATTGCGCTCGCCGCATTGTCCGCTTTCTGCAGATCAGGCAGACAGCTTGGTATCTTCACTTCCGGCTTTGCCGGTGCCGGGCTGACCACTTTGCTGGTCTACTGCTATGCGGTGAGGTTCGGTTCGGTGTACACCCGGACTGCCCTGCTCATTGCCAGCTTCATGGCTGGCAGTGTTGCCGGCTCCTGGCTTGGACGTAAGTTCAGAGGGTGGCTGAGAAACTGGTTCATTGCCGCGGAGCTGATAATGGTCATTGCCAGTGCGGTTCTACCGCTGCTCGCCAGCAACGGAGCTGCGCTGCTCTTTCCGCTTGTGGCTGCAGTCGGTGGTGCGGCGATCGGTCTGCAGTATGCCGTCGCCTGTCGTCTTGACCGTCGGGCTGATTCAGCTGGCACTGCCGGCAGGCTGTACACGCTTGACCTTCTCGGCGGCTGCCTTGGTGGACTGCTCACCGCAGTTATCATCGTTCCGGTATGGGGCATCACCGGTGCCGGGCTGCTCATCCTGCTGATCAAACTGGCAAGCCTGCTCAGCCAGCTGCTGACGACCCTTGTTCCGGCCGGCTCGAATTGACACAACCGCTGCCAGTCTCTACAATCCCTCGTGTTGCGCCGTCTGAACGGTCTGCTCCTGTGCCTGCTCGCGGTATCATCCGCACAGGATGTCCAGATACCGTCCGGCATTAATGTGCAGGGCATGCTGCAGGCGCCGGTCTCGCCGCTCACCAGCCTCATCGGCGTGGAGAGTCCGATAATCTCCGAGACCTATGTCCTGATGCCCGGTGACAAACTGCTGGTCACGGTGACCGGCAGCGTTACCTATTCCTATCAGACCTGGATAACCTATGAAGGCAAGATTACTCTGAATATGCCCACTTCCTCGCTGGCACCTTCCATTACCGGCACCACGACCATATCCTACGAAGCGATTGACGCCATCAGAATCAGCGGTCTGACTCTGCAGGACGCGCAGGACACCCTGACCGCAGCGATGAACCGCTATTTCCGCCGGGTTACGGTGAAACTGACGCTGGTCGGTCTGCGTTCTGGGATCGTCTTTGTCACCGGTGAGGTGCTCTATCCGGGCGCGTACAACGCCTCACCGGTCGAGCGGGTATCGCAAGTCGTTGCCCGTGCCGGCGGCCTTTCGCCCCTCGGCTCCAAGACAAGAATCAACCTGATCCGCGGAGGACGACTGTACGCGCTGGTCGATATCGAGCGCTTCGAGAATCAGGGCGATCTGCAGGCAAACCCGTTTGTCGAGTCTGGCGACGTCATCTATGTGCCGGCAGTCGAGGGTCTGGTAACAGTCCGGGGTGCGGTATTCGGCCGGGGCGAGTACCGTATCCGGACATCAGCACTGACCACTGAGAAGGAACGGATCAGCGAAGGCATCTATGAACTCCGTGCCGGTGAACGGGTGTTTGACCTGATCCGCAAGGCAGGTGGCATCACCCCTTGGGCAGACCTGAACGGCTGCTATGTAGACCGGCTGGTGCTGGGCGGCAACGGCTTGCGCAAACGGTTGCCCATAGACCTGCACCGCATCATCTTCAACGAAGACACAACCGCAAACATCCGTCTTGAGAATGCCGATATTCTGGTAGTCCCGCCGATCAACCGCTATGTCTATGTCGAAGGCGAAGTGAACAACCCGGGTGCTTTTGTCCATATACCCAACAGCCGTACCAGCGACTATGTGGGGCAGGCGGGCGGACCTACCATCTATGGCGACATGCACCGTGTACGGCTCCTGCGCAATGGCAGAAAGGTCGGTGGCAGCAATCCAATCCCCGAACCCGGAGATGTGGTCTATGTTCCGCGGGTAGGGCTCAAGTGGTGGCAGGACTATGTCCAGATACTATCAGCCATCGGCATACCGGTCGCCAGCATACTTGTTACCCTGACACTAGCGCAGCAGGGCAAGTAACCGGACTCAGTACTCGCAACCGGCTGAATCGAGCATTCTGACGCGACGCCGGTGTCTGCCACCCGCAAAGCTGGTCCTCAGCCAGACACCGACAATCCGCCGGGCAAGCTGCCAGCCCACAACATCTGCACCCAGACAGAGTACGTTCGCATCATTGTGCTCTCGGGAACGCTGCGCCAGTCTCACCGAATCGCAGAGCGCGGCTCTGACTCCTCTGACACGATTTGCCGCCATCGACATACCGATGCCGGTAGAGCAGACAAGAATCCCCCGCTGCACCCTGCCCTCTGCCACCGCTTTCGCCACTGCCAGCGCAAACTCCGGATAGTCTGACCGCTGAGTAGAGTAAGTTCCCATATCAGTTACCCGGTGTCCCTGCTGCTGCAGCAGCGCCTTGAGCCGCTCCTTCAGCTCAAAACCCCGGTGATCTGCACCAAGAGCAATCTTCAGGAATCTCTCCCGCTGTCTCTACTTCACAAAGGTCAGCCAGCCATGAAGATCAGGCTTCTTACCGTCGATGATGGCGAAAAACTCTTCCTGCAGCCGCCTGGTGACAGGTC